>CAZDIU010000039.1:0-27246 GCA_964505535.1 uncultured Desulfobacterales bacterium
TCAAAATCAGTCAGAATCGTTTTATTTGGTATATTCATTTCAATAAATAGCCTAATTTCTTTGTATATGACCAGTGCCGCCTCAAGATGGGACAGGGCTTTTTCATTCTGCCCCAGATTGTCGTAAACCAACCCGATGTTGCCCCGAACAGCGTACTCCCCTCTCCGATCCCCGATTTCTTTGTATATAGCCAGTGCCGCCTCAAGATAGGACAGGGCCTTTTCATACTGACCCAGATTATTGTAAATCCCCCCCATGCTGCCGATAAATGCCCCCATTGCCTGTTTATTTTCTGACTGTTTTGCCAGTTCCAGCCCTTTTTCCAACAGTGCAATTGCCTTTTGATATTGTGCAGCAGAATTGGCTTTCTGTCCTTCCTGCAATAGCATCTCCATTTGTTCCATAACCGTTTCTGCTCCCGCCATTACCGCACATGCCAGAAACACTGCCAATACCGCAATAAACCGTTTCACTGTTTTCATACGTTCGCTCTTTTCTGGATTTTGGGGGTGTCTGAAAAGGAATTTATGGTGTAACTACAGGGATTTTTAATAACTGATGTTACGCCCCCGGAAGGGTCCCCCTTTTTGTAAAGGGGGGCAGAGAGGATTTCCTTTTAACCGCCGGGAAATCCCCCTTTAAAAAAGGGGGAAAAAGGATCAGAAGAGTCTCTTTTTCACTGTCATTCCGGCGAAAGCCGGAATCCAGTAATTTCAAACGATTCTGGATACCGACTTTCGTCGGTATGACGAGGAGGCGTAACATCAGTTAATAAGAAAGGATTGGAAGGAAGGTGAAAAATCCTCTCTTATTAAAATTCCTGCAGTTTCCCTGCACTCAATGCCATTGATTTAAAATTTTTTTCTTCCTCCCCCTTTCATAAACAGAAGAGGCTGAAGTGTCCGCTCCTTAATCTGACAGAATTGACGCAGATATCGGGAACGGACGGAAACATTGCATCAAATCAATGGAAATTGTTATAACTCCCCTGTCTTCAGTGCAGAAGAATTTCCCCCAAAGTCTCTTCAAAGAATTTCTGGCTCCGGAAGGGGCTGTCTGCCGCGTTGGTGGGACAGACCGAAATGCAGTTGCCGCATCCTTTGCAGAAGGCTTCATCCACGCACGCATACCAGCCGCCGGTATCATTCTGTTTCATGGAAATGGCCTGATACATACATTTTTCAATGCACTGGCCGCAGCCCCGGCACAAAGCCTGCCTGATGTTCACGGTAAACCCCTTGCTCTGTCTGGGGCCGTGAGGCATGACTGCGGCAGCCAGCATGGCTGCGGCTGAGCCTTTCAATTTGTCGGAAATGCTGATGCCTGCCGGATTTGCCAGAAAAAATCCGGAAATGGATGTCATGCCCGGATAAAAAAAGGGCAGTCCCGTGACACCCGCAGTCTGCATGTCGGAAATCACAGGTTTGGCAGCCAGTCCCTGCTGATGGATATAGGGAATCTTTTTCCTGCTTTTTTCCCCCAGAATCACTGCGCCCACCTGCATCTGCTGCACATAATCCCCTGTTTCCACCGTAAGCTGAAAATCTCCCAGCGCGCCGCTGAAATGCCGGAGTTTTGCATCGGCAAACGCGTGGATATTGGGATGATCCGGCACATCTTTCAAAGGTATGTCAGAGGTTCCGAACATGAACACATCAGCACCGGTTTGTGCCAGCATGATCGCTGCTGTGCGTGCAGCCTCAGACTGACCGATTACTGCTGTGGTAAAATTGTAAAGCCGCACCGGTGTGGGAAAAGGATTGAGTCTTGGTGCACGTTTCACAGAACGGTCAATCAGTCCTTTCAGCCGGTTCACAGCCTGCTGCGGATCTGTTTTCAGCAGACTCAGCGCCTCGCCCCTGATATTCCGGGTGAGAATCATGGAACGGCTGATGCCGGTTGCGGTGAACAGCCCGTGTTTCAGACGGGTGCGCTGGTCCGTGCACGCGCTGCATACAAAATTCAGGGGACAGCATACGCAGGAACCCAGCACAATGCGGGTAATGCCTTTTTCCCGAAAGGCTTTGACAATGGTGTTTATGCCTTCCGGCACACAGGCCGATGCAAGGGTCTGGGAATGCACCACATTCGGAAGTTCCGTCAGACTTTCCATGTACCGGTCAATCTCCTCTGACCAGCCCAGAGAATCATTGCACCGGCAGACAAACACACCAATGCGCACATCCGGCGAAAGTCCGGGATCAGGCTGATAAAAGGAAACCCCGCTGCCTTTCTGTGTGTAAGATGTGGTTCCCAATGTGACAAGTGCCTGCGCGGCTGCCGCATATCCGCGCATCATCATGCTATACACATCATTTTTTGCAGATTTGGCCCCATAGGCACGGATCACATCATCGCCCTTCACAGACGGAACCATATCCGGATCAGCAATAATCACGACTCCGGCATGTTCGATGAGCTGTTCTTCTTTCTGACTGTGATCAACGGCCCCGGCCTGACACAGATCCGCGCACTGCATACATTCAGAACAGACACCGCACTGAAGACAGCGTCCGGCTTCATACCGCACCTGATCCTCGGACAGTCCCAAAGCCACTTCCGCAAAATTTCCAAGCCTTGCGCCGGTCTGCATTTCCGGCATGGGAATGCGGCTTAATGTGGGAAGTTCTTTGGGAATTTCCGGAAAATCCCGATCCGGTCTTGCGCCCTGTACTGCTTCGGTTTTCAGATGACAAATCTCACGCAGAATCTTATCCGCGATATTTTTTCCGCAGGCCATTGCCCGAACGACCGTGGAAGGGCCGGTTACCGCGTCTCCAATCGCGTAAACTTTTGGAATGCCTGTCTGGAAATTTTCATCCACTGCAATAAAACCGTAATACGTTGTTTTCAAATCCCCGATCTGCGCACCGGCAGCAAAAGGCCCGGACTGTCCGATGGATACGAAAACCCGATCAAAGTTCAGTTCAAAGGGCTGAGCATCTTTTACTGTCACAGGCCATTCTATGCCTTTGGCATCTGCTTTGCCCGGTTTGGTGGGTTTGCATTTCACGCGGGAAAATCTGCCCTTTTCTCCCAGAAATTCCACCACCTGACACTGATCCTTTATGACAATGCCTTCTTCCAGCGCGCCCTGCATTTCTTCGGAATCTGCCGGGATTTTTTCTTTTTCAAACCAGGAAAGAATGGTTACGTCCGCACCAATACGGCAAAGGGTGCGGGCCAGATCAAAGGCTGCATTGCCGTCTCCGATCACTGCAACCTTTTCTTTGCATTCAGTGACTTCTCCCCTGTAAAAGCGGCTGAGAAAAGACAGACAGCCTTCCACGCCCGGCAAATCCTCGCCCGGAGCACCCAGTTTCCGGTCTTTCCAGGAACCTGTGGCAAGAATCACAGCATCACAGTCTTTTGCAAAAGAGGAAATCTCTGCCAGATCCACAGGATGGGAGGTGACAAACTCGACCCCCAGTTTTTTGATGTGCTCCAGTTCCGCATCCAGAATATTCCGGGGCAGCCGGTGGGGGCCAATGCCGTAGCGCAGCAGTCCCCCGATTTCCTTTTCTTTTTCAAACACAGTCACCTGACAGCCCGCCCGTGCCAGTTCTGCTGCTGCTGCCAGTCCTGGCGGGCCGGAACCGATGATCGCGAATTTTTCCTGACGTTTTTCCGCAGGTTTTTTCACACCAGTTTCTTCCGGATGAGAAGCCCCGTAATCTGCAAGAAAACGCTTGATGTCACGAATCGCTACCGGATCATCCAACTGCCCCCGGCGGCAGTCTGTTTCACAGGGATGATTGCAAACCCGGCCGCAGATGCCGGGCAGAATATTGCGCGTCCGGACCAGTTCCAATGCCTGTGCATATTTTCCCGCCTTTGTCAACGCCACATACCCCTGCGCATTCACACCCAGGGGGCAGTTTTCCCGGCACAGAGGCAGACGGCGTTTGTCAATGACCGGACGGCCCGGCAGACTCAGTCTGCCGTCAAACTCCACAGTCTTATGCCCATCTTCTGTGCAGACCGGACAAATTTCAGCACAAAGCCCGCACAGCACGCATTTTTTCGGATCAGTAAAGGTTTGCAGTCTGGTCAGTCCCACCCGGAACCCCTGGGGACTGTGGCGCAGAGAAGTCACTTTTGCAGGCAGCAGACAGCGGATTTTGGCATTGCGGAGAATCCGGATCAGGCCTGGCCGGTGTGCATGGTTGAGGGGGATTCCGGATTTGAGTTTCCATTCCGGGTTGGCAAGTTTGCGATCCAGATTGGCATCCGTATCCACCAATGTAACCGGTATGCCCAGTTCACCCAGTTTGTTCACAGCCGTGATTCCCGCAGGCGTGGCTCCAATGACCATCACACTGTGCAGACGCTCTTTGCTTTTTTTCATTCCAATGCTCCTGTTTTTCCCGCAGATTTCTTTTCCCGGCCTTTGAGTGCGGACAGCCCGTAATCATAGCCTTTGGAAAAGGCTTTGAGATTGGTTTCCTCTGTACCTTTGGGAACCGAGGAGGTCACAGCCTGCCTCATGGCTTCGGGAGATACAATTTCCGTTACTGCGGTGGTGAATCCCAGCATGATGATGTTGGCCATCATTTTGCGTCCCATTTCCTCTGCCATGCGCGTGGCCGGAACCGAAAAATAATCCCTTTTCCCGTCCGGATTGACCAGATCTTTGTCTGTAATCAGAAATCCTTCGGGTCGCACCGTATCCCTGTATTTCTCATACGCGGACTGGGACATGCACACCAGAATATGGGGCGTTTTGATATAGGGATACTGTATCACGGCATCAGAGATGACCACCTGCGCACAGCAGGCTCCGCCTCTGGATTCGGGCCCGTAAGACTGGACCAGCGTGCTTTCTTTGTGATCTCCCAGCGCGGCCGCCATGCCGAGAATCTTTCCGGCCAGCACAATTCCCTGCCCGCCGAAGCCTGTGACAATGATTTCCTGCTTTTGGTTTTTGTCTGTTTTTTTCATAGTCTGATTCAATGTATGTTGTATAATATAAACAGTCCATTATCGGACTTTTTCACGCATTTTTTCCAATACTTGTATCATTGCTGGAATATGCTCTTTGCAAATGGTGTAAATCACATCTGCATCCAAATCAAAATAATGATGACTGATAATATCCCGAACCCCTTTGGCTCCTTTCCAGTCAATCTCCGGATAAAGGGACAGCAGTCTGCCTTCTGTGACTTTATCAAGATATTTCAGGCTTTCTCCGATGGCTATGAGCATCATGCAGATTGCATCGAGTTTATCAATTCCATCATTGGAAGTCAGAAAATCATCCGGTTTTACAATTGAAGATGATCTGCGTTCTATCCTTTGGGCAGCAGTGATTATCTGAAGGAGAATCTCTCTGACAAGTGATGTATCATACATAGATCGATTCCGCATCAATTCGCTGTTTTAAAAAGGCATTCATATGCTCCCGGTAACGTACAATGTCAACTTTTTTCTGATACGCATTTTCCAACTCCTCTTTCACATGCACCATGAAAAAAAGATCCGGCTTTTCCATTTTCACAACAATATCCACATCACTGGCTTCTGTGGACTGATTCCGTGCAAGGGAGCCGAAAATACCCAGAGCGGTAATGCCGTATTTTTGGGCAAAATAGTCTTTTTTTGCACGCAGAATATTCAGTGCGGATTCCAAGGTCAGTATATCCATTTTTCAACCCAATCGTCCGAAGATGAAAAAATTTGATGAATGTCAGTGCCATTGATGCAAAAGACGAAGGAGTGCCAGCCTTTCCGTTCGACACTCCTTTGTTTTGCGTTTGAACCCCCCGGGGATTATGGTTCCGTATGCAATTCATGCGTTCAGGGTCTGTGAGACAGGCTTTGCTTCTGCTGTTTCTATTTCACAGCATCCGGGCCGCCCAGGGGTTTGAAAGCTTTTTTCCCTGCACCGCAGACCGGGCAGCGCCAGTCATCCGGCAGATCCGCAAACTGAGTGCCTTTGGGAATTTTCCCTTTTCTGTCGCCTTTGTCCGGATTATAGATATAACCGCAGTTTACGGTCTGACACTGATACATTTCTTCAGCTTTTGCCATGATATTCCTCCCTGTTTTTTGGAATGGAGATTGAAACTGTCACATAACCGCGTTGAATTTTGGGGGATCGCAAACTGAATTTTTATAAAAATTCAGTTTGCTGAAAGTTTGAGTGCCCAGATTTGCCGTTCCGCCGAAAAACCAAAATCAGGAAGACTTTCCGCCAGAAACGGGGAAATCCGTCTCCAGCAGGATGTTTCTGTTTTCATCAACAATGATAACCGTTGCGGTTTTATAACTGTCCGGCTTTTTCTGTGCCTTTGCCTTCATCTCCACGGATCTGAAGCGGGAAATGGAAAAACTTTTTCCCTCGGCATCATTGGGAAGTTTTCCGGACACCGTTTTCCCGTCCGGCAGAAGCAGCCATTTGGGCGAGGATTCTTCTTCGGGTTTCAGCATCACAAAGACCTGACCCGAAACCGGGCCTGCATCCGGATCGGCATTCCGGATATAAAAGCGGATATCCAGGCTTTCATGCCGTTCTGAAAATGAACAGGCAAAGTCTCCCACAGAGACGCGGGCAGCAGGAACCGATGGCGATGCGCTTTCCCCTGCATTGGAAACAGGATCGTCAACGGTTTTATCCTGTGCGGTCATTTCTGCCGTTTCTTCCGGAGATGAAGGAGGTACGGCCTCCCCAGTGCTGTCCGAATCGGCAGACACATCCGGTTTTCCGGTTTTTTCTGTATCGGACAGAGGGACTGTCACGACTTTCTCTGCTTCCCTGTCCGCTTCTGCCGGAAGATGTCGGTTTTGCGCCAAAAGCATTCTCTGCTTATCCGCTTCATCCGCAAGGGCGCGCAGACTCCGGTTTTCTGCCAATACGGTATGGTACATGCAATAACAGAAAACAGCCGTTCCGGATGCTGCCGCGAACAGGAGCAGAGCCAGCACAATCCATGCATTGCACCACCGGATATGAATGCTTCTGCCGCAGTCTTCCACCAGCAGAAGAGTCCACCGTCCGGGCCGTTTCGCGGGCTGGGGCAGCATACAGGTTTTTACAGTTTTCTGGAAGTTTCCCTGGAGATTTTCCATTGATCATTTTCACGTTTCAGCAAAAGTTGTTTTACACTTGCGGATCTGAATTTGTCGGATTCATAGGTCTGGACAAAGGATACGGCAGCGCCTTCCCTGTCCGGCCGGATTTTCATATTCTTCTGTGTCACCCGAATATACCTGTATGTCCGGTTCAGCCCTTCCTTGTGACGGAGCCATGCCCTTTTGTTCATTCCCTGGGAAATGAAATCCTCTGCATAAAAGGATCCGTATGCCTCAATGTTTTGGGATGACCATGCTGCCAGCCATTCATCAATGAGCCTTTCAATATCGGATTCCGGGATCTCCCGCATGACCGGCTGGGGGGATGCTGTCTGTTCCGGCTTTGCTTCCGCCACTGTTTTGCTTTCCGGAACGATCAGATTCCGGGATGCCAGAATCACAGGATTTCCGTTCTGCTTTGCCGCAACATCCGCAGGAAACTGATAATCTTCCCCGATAACTGTGAATTTTCCTTCCTTCCGGGTCATAAAGAACTGTTTTGCACCCACAGGGGATTTTTTCCCATCTGATTCCACAGAAATCTCAAACAGGGACACATAGGTGTCCATGTGCCGGAAAATGAGCATGTTTTCCGATGACACGGAAATATTTTTTCCCTCCCGGAGAAATTCCTTTCTGATCCGGTTCCATTCAGCCCACCAACTGATATCCGGCAGATAATCCGCATCATAGCACGAAAGATACTCATGATAGGTTCCGCTTTCCAGAGCCTTTGCCCATCGGGAAAGAAAATCACTCAAGCCTGTTCTGATCTCTGCTTCCGGATCAAAACTGACATAGCCCAGATGCTCCGTGATAATCAGCGGAGTGCGGTGCAGAACAATCAGCTTGGACACTTTTTCAAAATCCGTGTTTTCCAAAGCCACACATCCGTTGGAATCCCGATCCACAAGCACTTTGTTTGTGCCGTGCAGCCAGATTTGGCTCCCGTTTTTTCCCTGCATCCGGTCAAGCAGGTTGGGGTAATCGGTGGGAAATGCCCCGGCTCCGTAAATCGGAGCCAGTTTGCTTTTGTCATGCTGATTAATGAAAAAATAAATCCCCTCCGGAGTTTTGCTGTCCCCCTCACGGGTTTTGGGTCCGTCTTTTTTGCCCGTGGAGCATTTCACACGGTACAGTTCCACAGGTTTGTCTTTGTATTCATAGACAAACAACTGCTGGCTGGCTTTTTCCACCACCAGCACATGCACCGGTGCATTGTGCGTGTCAAAGGGAACAAACACATCCGGCACAGAAAGGTTTTCCGTGTCCTGCGTACCCACAGCATGAACACTCACACCGAACCCCATCAGGATGAATACTGCCAGACAGCATATTGTTGCATACCGACAATTTTTCTGAACAAAACCAGTCAAACGATCCTCCTTGCATATAATACAGTAAAGTTTTCTGTTCAAATCAGAACAAATAACCGCGAAAAGCACGAAATATTCTTTTGTGATTTTTGTGGTTCATACTCATATCATAATCTGTTCATTTGTTTCCTGTGGATGGTTAGCCGCGAACAGCACGAAAAACGAAATATTTTTTATGGTTGATACGTTATGCCATTTGTTTTCAAAATATGGGAATGCCGATTTCTGTTCAGGTTCTGTCTTTTCGTGTTTTTCGTGGTTAAAAAACAGCAGGATTACCCAATTTCTGAAAGCAGTTTGGTATTATACAGCAATCCGTTCAACAGTCACTTTTGGATATGAACCAAAATTCACAAGCAGACCAGGCTTCATTTGGGTTGCCCTTAAATAATTTATCATTTGCGCTCTGTGAATATCATTTAATTCCTTAACAGATTTGGTTCTTCAATATCTTTTGCGGAAACACCGGATTCCGGCCTGCGCCGGAATGACGTCATGCCTGCGAAAGCAGGCATCCGGAAAAATTTCCCGCAAAATTTCTTGAAGAACCTCGTTTTTTTCGTGCTTTTGGTGGTTCATCTGATTTCTTTCTCAGCTTAACAAACAGGATTCTTGCCATATTACAATTTTTCACGGCTTTCCGTTTATCACGACACAGCCCCCTTTTT
This sequence comes from uncultured Desulfobacterales bacterium, assembly GCA_964505535.1. Taxonomy (GTDB): domain Bacteria; phylum Desulfobacterota; class Desulfobacteria; order Desulfobacterales; family Desulfococcaceae; genus JAABRU01. The sequence continues at coordinate 9,116 of CAZDIU010000039.1, forward strand.
CAACCCCGAAATACTGTCCGGCATGTCCGCAGTTTACAGAAATCTCCAAAAAACCGCGGCTTCCGATCACGGCAAGCGGCTGCCCGATGGCAGCGCTGTCATAACTTTCAGACAGGCCTTCAATCTTGCAGGAACTGATATGAATTTCCATCTTCCGGCTGTCTCCGGCCTCCCGGAGCATATCCTCTCGGATATTGCTCACAAGATTGCCGAATCGATCAGTGCTGACAATTTTTCCGATGATTTCCCCTTTTTCAGAAACAAAAGGTTTTTCAGATTCAATCATTTTTATCCGGCTGACATCCATGATGGGCCCGAAGTTTTCCGGTTTCACGCCGGAGGCCAGATGCGCTGCCACAGGAGCGAAAATGTCTCTTCCATGAAAGGTGCGGCTGACTTTGTTTCGGAAATATTCGGAATTTTCCACCCGGATCAGGCAGTCAAAATCTCCGTCTTCCGCCAGAAGGGAGAGTATGCCGTTGTCCGGTGCAAGAAAAAAATGCCCGCTATACTGTGCTGCGAGAATGCAGCGTTTTCCGCCCACTCCCGGATCCACCACAGTCACATGAACCGTTCCGGCAGGAAAATACGGCCAGGATGAGCGAAGCATATACGCTGCCTGCCTCACATCCTGGGGATCAATCTGATGGCTGATGTCAACAATCACGGCTGCGGGATGGACAGAGAGAATCACTCCTTTCATCACTCCGGCATATTCATCCTGCAAACCGAAATCGGTCAGAAGTGTGATTACAGACATCATCAGTTCTCAAACAGGGCGGACTGGTTTTTCTGAGGCAGGGGAATGGAAAGATGCCGGCAGGCACTCTCCGAGGCTCTTCTTCCGGATGAGGTGCGGGTCAGGAGACCGATTTTGAGCAGAAAAGGTTCCACCACATCCACCAGGGTGTCAGTTTCCTCCTGCAGGGTGGCGGCAATGGCTTCGATACCTACCGGTCCGCCGTGGTAAAAATGGATAATGGTGCTGAGATAGCGGCGATCCAGTCCGGTCAGGCCCAGTCCGTCCACGCCCTCCAGGGCCAGGGCAGCTTCCACCGTGTTTTTGGAAATACTGCCATCCCCTCGCACCTGAGCGTAATCTCTGACCCGGCGGAGCAGCCGGTTGACAATGCGGGGTGTTCCTCTGGACCGCCTGGCCAGTTCGGCAGCCCCGTCCGCGTCAATATCCACTTTCAGCAGTGCGGCTGAACGTCTGGTGATTTTCATCAGATCCGCCTCATTGTAAAAATCAAGATTCCGGAAAATGCCGAAGCGATCCCGCAGGGGAGCGGAAAGAAGCCCCACCCGTGTGGTGGCTCCCACAAGGGTGAAACGTTTGAGGCGGAAACGGTGACTGCGGGCATGAACGCCTTTGTCAAAGACAAAATCCACGGCAAAATCCTCCATCGCGGGATAGAGAAATTCTTCGACCGTTTTGGGCGTCCGATGGATTTCATCCACAAACAGCACATCCCCTTCTTCCAGATGCGTGAGTATCCCGATGAGATCTCCGCCTTTTTCCAGAGCCGGTCCGGAGGTTACGGTCAGATCTCCTCCCATCTCATTGGCGATAATATGGGCGAGGGTGGTTTTCCCCAGACCGGGCGGACCGTGGAAAAGCATATGTTCGAGCGGTTCCCCGCGTTTTTTGGCTGCGGAGATGGCGATTTCCAGGGTTTCCACCACTTCGGCCTGTCCCACATAATCGCTGAGACGATTTGGCCGCAGAGAAAGGATTTCGGGTTCCTCGTCCACGGAAAGACGTTTCCGGGAGACAATGCCCTGCCGATCAGAGGAATGAGTTGTCAGTACATCGTTTGCCATAGGAAGATTTACAATCAGATATGTATTTTTCTGTCCATCTTAATATTGGTCAGAATCTTTTGCAAGAGTTTCTTTCATCCGGGGATATCCGGCTGCTGACAGAAACAGGGAAGAATTTCATCCGGACATAAAAAAGGCGCATTGCCAAATCCGGCAATGCGCCTTTGTGAGTGAATTTCAGGCAGGTTTTACTGAATTTTTTTCACATTTGCCGCTGCAGGCCCTTTTTCCCCCTGCTCCACCTCAAAGGTGACCCGGTCGCCCTCCACCAGCGTCTTGAATCCGGACATTGCCACGGCTGAGTAATGCACAAACACATCGCCGCCCTCATCCTTTTCAATAAAACCATAGCCTTTTTTGTCATTAAACCACTTAACGGTTCCGCTTGCCATAATCCTTTTACCTCCGTATTAAAAAAAATCCCTGATATGTGACCGGAATGCTTCCGTCCTGAAATCTGCTCCGGCTGCAATCAGTTTCCCAATACAACCGTGTCCCGGACACGGCTGTACACACATCCACAGGTGTCTGTGCACATCGGGCATCTGACAAAAATGGCATCTGATGCCTTTCCCGACAATGCCAACTGACAAAACCCATAAACTTTATCGCGCACACTGCCTGCCATTCCGGACAGTGAAAATATGCGGACCGGTTATCAGAATATGATCTGGCCCTTGCAGCAGGCTCTCTGCATATCCCGCAGTTCAGAAATGATTATCTTCCGAAAACCGCGTGCAAAAAAGATGAATCAGTTCACCGTTGCATAAATGCGTTTATCCTGCTGCCCCTTTCTGCGCCGAATCACATTGCATACCGGTTTTTGCGGTCTGTGTATTTCATCGTCGCTCTTCTGTTTCATGCTCATTTCGATGAGCTTTCTGAGTTTTTCCTCTATTTCATTTCTTTTCTCTGTGTCCATGTTTTCCTCTGGTTCGGCCTTTGATATAATTTAAATTTAAAACAAACAGTTGTGAGTTTTTCATATGCAGTGTCATCTGGGAATGGCAACGGGGATGGAGAGGCGCTGGTCTGTAACTGCGGTTCGCCTGACAAACAGACAGGATCTCTTCCGATATTTTCGGATATGACAAAATGGTATGGCATTAAGGAAAATAATATTCAGATAACCAAAACGGATTTGTACTGTGTGTTTCCTTGAAGATAAAACGGAAAAACGAAAAGAGAGTACCCATGTTCCGAGGGATTGTTTCGTTTCTTGGTGTTGAATTTTACGATTTTCTACCCGGAAAAGCACAAACTCAGCATCCGTACCTTTGCAAATGCTGAACAGATAATCCAAAGAGAAGAATTTGTCAAATATAAATTGCATAAAGCTTCATTTTTTTTCCCGCCCCTTTCTGAAAATGTCAGACGGCATTTTTCGGCAATGGCAAAATTTGCAAATGATCCATGGAGGGACAGACATCCGTGCCTGTGCGTCATCCGTCTGCGTCTGGAAAAAGGCATATTTATGACTGTCCGGACAATGAACAGAATTAAGGGCGTTGAAAATTGCAGATAAGTAAGGCAACATAAATTTTCGGGTGCAAAGTTTTCAGAAAAACCGGATTTTTCCGGAAAAATCCGGTTTTTTTATACCTGAAAACTTTCGGTTGGGTACTTATACCGGTTTTGAGGTTTCAGTGTTCAGGTTTCAGTCCTGACCGCATACTGACACCTGACACCTGCAGCCTGAACCGTCCGGTATTTAAAAAGTTTCACATCCCTGAGTGTAATATAAACAAAATATGCATTTCTATGAAAGTAATATTTTTTTAAAAATTTTCATGAATCAATAATAAAATTCCGGCAGAGAAGACAGCACAGATGGCCGGTCTCCCTGATAGCAGATATGTTCCAAAAACAGAAAAAATTTTTGACACTTTGGCATATGCCGGAGTCCGAAAAGATTTGAAGACACGGGATTCATACGGATTCCCCATTGATTTGATACAATAATGCCGTTTTTTCTGCACCGGGTGAACCCGCTGTTCCCCTTCCACAGGGATGGATCAGGGAAGAGGTGTCAGTTCATCGGCTTTGGGGAAAAAATGAACGGACTGCATAAATTCAATGGGGAATTGGTATCTGACATTGGCGGAGATCACAGAAAACAGGAATTCAGACTTTTTGCAGGTTCATGATTTTTTATTTTTTTCATTTCCGGTTTCTTAGGTTTTTTATGAAACATATCTTTTCAAATCGGAAACCTTTGCTTGAAAATTCTTTCCGGACAGAGTAATAGACATTTTCGGAAATAAGGAGTCAGTGCCAGACTTGTCCTGTGTCTTTTTTCGGACGGCCGGGACGTCTGAGGGTGACTCTCAGATTATGCAGTCCGCAGGCGGTTTCCATCACGGAGTCACTGTAACCGTCTTTCCTGTTCCGGAACACATCTCTGACAATGCGGAGACGTTTCACTCCTGCGATGACATGCTGCGCAATGACACGGACTCCGGAAATCATCCGGCTGAAAATCCTGTCCCCAGGCGGCAGTTCTTTTCCGCGGGGTTTCTTTTTCGGCTGATGACAGACTGTGTTTTCAGGTTCACAACCCTGAAATCCTGTGTCTTTGAAAAGACTGCTTCCCTCAGGGAAGCCCGGGTTTTCCTCACCGGATATTTTTTTGCCGTGTTTTTTCCCCTCATGTGTGCCGCTGAGCCGCACGGCTTTTTCGGAGGATGCATCGGCAATTATACTGTTCTTCACCGTATGGGTCTTTTTTTTGCCGCTGTAAAAAAATTTCTGTTTTTCCGGATCTGCGGGACGCTGAATTTTTCTTTCGGTTCCGTCAGTGACAAAAGAAAGTCCTGCACATTTTTTCAGGGATTCCCCTGATGCGGCGGGATTTCTTTCAGGAAGCCATGAACATCCGCAGAGGCCCCTTTTCAGAACTCCGGAAAGTCTGTGAATCCAAAAATTTGCCTGACCCAGACTCATGCCGGAGAGGACAGCGATCACCTGCTGAAGGGGATATGTCTTAAGATAAAAAAGGATAAAGAACAGACGTTCCGCCGCTGTCCGGAGTTTCGGTCTGCGTCCCCCTCCGGGCGCCCTTTTCCGTTCTCTGTCATTAATATATGCCTCTCTCAGACAATCCTCCTCCGCTTTTCCGAAGGCGGGCAGAAGGGAGTCGAATTCGGATTTTGTGTGACCTGTCAGAGACATCATCGCAACGGGACTGTTTATTGCATTTTTATAAAATAATAACATAATATTATCTCCTTTGTGAAAAACAGCGGGAATCAGAACTGCCGGAACTCCGCAAATTTACAAGTATAATTCTTATTTCCGAAAATGTCTAATGTTTTGCCTGTTTTCGGTTTTGCGGGATTAAGCGAAAAGCAAACAGATGCGGAGTACAGCATTCTTTCCCACATAGAACACAGAGGATTTTTATGCAGAGTGCAGTTGTGCATTGTTTCCCACAGAGAACACAGAGGTTTTCACAGAGGACACAGAGAATTTTTTCCCGTGTCCCTGTTCCTGCGTTTCATGTGAGTAGGCAGTCCGACAATTGTGGGGAAAGTGGGAGACAAAACAGCAAAATATCAGAAAGGAGAAATTTATGGAAGCACTGCGGTATATCAGAAAGATAGAATCAGAAAAAATTGTGATTTCAGACCTTGATCGGTTTTTGGGAAAAGAAGTTGAAATCATTATCCTGCCGGTCAGCAGCATATTGTATGACAAAAGCATCTTTTTGAAACAAAAACAAGGGACAGGATTCAGACCATTTGAACCGGTTTCCCTGAGAGGTACAGGGCCGACAGCATCCGAAATGGTTGTTCAGGACAGGATTTGAATGCTTATGATTATTTTCATTGATACATCCGCATGGATCAAATTTTTTATTGATGAGCAGGGAACAGATTCTGTGCAGCGTTTTATGATCGAACAATCTCAGTCAGAGGAAAATGTTTTTGTCGCATCCGCAGTCACTTGTGCGGAAATGACCGCAACATTCAGACGCGCCTGCAAAGGACAGCGTATGATTGAAGAGGAATATGAAAAAATTTTGAGAGAATTCAGAGAACAATCGACAAATTTCACGATTGCACGGGTTGATGGCAGCCTGATAACACTGTCAGGAAATCTTGCAGAAACTTATGCTTTGAAAGGCTGTGATGCATTTCAGCTTGCCTCAGCACTGTCCCTGCACGCTGATATTTTTGTTTCCTGCGATGAGGAATTGAACAATGCCGCAGAAGAATGCGGACTTTATGTCTGGAATCCTGTTATGGGAGATTTTCGCATGGAACCTGACAGAGCGCTGTCTGAACCCTGATTTACCTGATGAAAGGATTTGCAGAATTGCCAGCATTGACGCAAAGCATAACTGATAACTGGCAACTGATAACTGAACCCTGACACCTGACACCCCAAAGGATTTTTATATGAGTGATGCAATTCCCAATTTTGTCCACCTTCATCTTCACACCCAGTACAGCCTGCTGGACGGCGCCATCCGTCTGGATGCCCTTTTCAAAAGGGCAAAGGAGTACGGCATGGAAGCCGTGGCTGTCACGGATCACGGAACCATGTTCGGCACGGTGGATTTTTATGAATATGCAAAAAAAGCAGGCATAAAGCCTGTTATCGGGTGTGAATGCTATCTTGCGCCCCGGAGCCTGAGTGAGAAAACAGCGGAAAGCAAAGGAACCCGTCATCTGCTGCTGCTGGCTGAAAATATGGAAGGATACCGCAATCTCTGCAAACTGGCTTCCATTGCCCAGTTGCAGGGCTTTTACTACAAACCCCGCATTGACAAGGAAGTGCTGCAGGCGCACAGCAAAGGGCTGATTGGGGCATCCGCGTGTCTGCACGGGGAAATTCCCATGCTCATCAAAGCAGGCAAGATCAAAGAGGCGGATGAGGCAGCGCGTTTTTATCTGCAAACCTTTGGAGAAAAGAATTTTTTTCTGGAAGTCCAGCACAATGACATTCCGGAACAGGAAAATGTGAACCGGGGGCTGCTGGATATGAGTCAGCGTCTTTCCATTCCCCTGATTGCCACCAATGACTGCCATTATCTGGATCGCGGGGATGTGCGCGCGCATGATGTGCTGCTCTGCATTCAGACCGGGAAAACTGTCAATGATTCCGGACGGTTTAAATTTTCCACTGATCAGCTTTATTTCAAATCCGGCAAGGAAATGCAGCAGCAACTTGGACATTTTCCCGGCGCGATTGAAAACACAGTGGAAATTGCAAAACGCTGTGAGATTGAATTTGATTTCAAAACCTATCATTTTCCCCAGTTTGATGTAAATTCCAAGAAATCCGCAGATGATCTGTTTGATGAGGAAGTGCGTAAAGGCTATGCAGAGCGCATGAAAAAGATTCTGGCAAAACATCCGGACATCAACCGGAAAGTCTATGATGAACGGCTGGAATATGAACTGGAAGTCATCAAAAAAATGGGATTTCCCGGTTATTTTCTCATTGTGGCAGATTTCATCCGGTATGGAAAAAACAATGGCGTACCGGTCGGCCCCGGACGTGGCAGCGCGGCAGGCAGCATGGTGGCTTATGCGCTGGGCATCACGGATTTGGATCCCATTGAACACGGTCTGATCTTTGAGCGTTTCCTCAATCCCTCGCGTATCAGCATGCCGGATATTGACGTGGATTTCTGCATCAACGGCCGGGAAAAAGTGTTCAAATATGTGGTGGAAAGATACGGCGGAGGCGAGTATGTCGCGCAGATCATCACATTTGGAAAACTCAAGACCCGTGCCGTCATCCGGGATGTGGGCCGCGCGCTGGATATTCCCCTGTCTGAAGTGGACGCGATTGCCAAGATGGTTCCGGATGTGCTGAACATCAGTCTGGAAGATGCGCTGGATCAGGAACCCAGACTGAAAAATCTGGCTGAAACTGATCCCAAAATCGGGGAACTGATCCGCATTGCCAGAACATTGGAGGGACTGCCCCGGCACGCGTCCACCCACGCGGCAGGCGTTGTCATCGGTGACAAGCCGCTGGTGGAATATCTTCCTCTTTACAAAGGGAAAAAAGACGAAGTTGTAACCCAGTTTGACATGAAACGGGTGGAGCAGATCGGGCTGGTCAAATTTGATTTTCTGGGACTGCGCAACCTCACAGTCATGGAACACGCGCTCAATCTCATTGAGCAGAGCGGGCATCCGCGTCCGGATCTGCTGAATCTGGATTTTACGGATTTGGACACGTTCAAACTTCTCTCAGCCGGTGATACCACCGGTGTATTCCAATTGGAAAGTTCTGGCATGAAGGAACTGCTGCGCAGACTGCGTCCCGCGCGTTTTGATGACATTACCGCTTTGGTAGCGCTGTACCGTCCCGGGCCTTTGGACAGCGGGATGGCAGATGAATATGTGGAGCGCAAGCACGGACGGCACAAAGTGATCTATCTGGTTCCGGAGCTGGAACCCATTCTCAAAGACACATACGGCGTTATTCTGTATCAGGAACAGGTCATGCGCATCGCGGCGGATTTGGCGAGCTATTCCATGGCAGAAGCGGACGGACTGCGAAAAGCCATGGGAAAAAAGATCGCGGAGATGATGGCAAAACACCGGGAGCGTTTCATCAAAGGTGCAGTGGAAAACGGGCATCCGGAAGACAAAGTATCCCAGCTTTTTGATCTGATGGAAAAATTCGGCGGATACGGATTCAACAAATCCCACAGTGCGGCTTATGCTCTCATCGCGTTTCAGACAGCCTGGCTCAAAACCCATTATCCGGTGGAATTCATGGCTGCCTTGCTCACCAGTGAAATGGGCTCCATTGACAGTGTGGTGAAATTCATTGATGAATGCCGGGCACATGGCATTCAGGTGCTGCCCCCTGATGTGAATGAAAGTGCAAAGGAATTCACGGTTGTCAAGGGAAATATCCGTTTCGGTCTGGTCGCTGTCAAAAACGTGGGAGAAGGCGCGATTGAATCTATTATGGAAGCCCGCGCGGAAGGGGGCAGATTTGAAACCCTCTTTGATTTCTGTGAACGGGTGGATCTGCGCAGGGTGAACAAACGGGTCATGGAAGCCCTGATCCGGTGCGGCGCGATGGATACGCTCACGGGAAACCGCGCGCAGAAAATGGCGGTGCTGGAACAGGCATTGGAATACGGCCAGCGGATGCGCAAGGAAAAGGACAGTCCCCAGTTCGGACTGTTTGGCATGGGCGCAGCACCTGTTCCTGCGGCTGCCCCTTCCCTGCCGGATCTGCCGGAATGGGATGACAAAGAAAAACTGAATCTGGAAAAAGAATCTCTGGGATTCTACATTACCGGCCATCCGCTGGGACGGTATCAGAAGATTCTGGAAAAATTCACCACTGCGGACAGCCTGAGCCTGAAGGAGAAAAACAATGGGCAGCCTGTGCGCATCGGCGGCATTATCACGGCAGTCAAGACCATCAAAACCAAAAAAGGAGATGACATGGCCTTTGTCACCACCGAGGATTTGGCCGGAACTGTGGAAACCACAGTTTTTTCCTCTGTGTATGAAACAGTCCGTCATCTGCTGATTCAGGATACAGCCGTGATCATTGAAGGTGCTGTGCAGAATGATGAGAAATCTGTCAAGATTCTGGCAGACCGCATTGTGCCTGTGAACGAGGCGGAAAACACCTGGGCCGCCAGTCTTCACATCAATCTGGACATGAGCCGCACTGACCGGGAGATTCTGACAAAACTGATGGATATTCTGCGAAATCATCCGGGAAACTGCCGGGGCTATCTGCATCTGCGTGATCCGGAAAAATCCGAGGCTGTGATTGTCATGTCTGAGAATATGCAGATCAGAGCCTGTGAGGAACTGGATCGCCAAGTCAATGAACTGCTGGGCTATCCGGCAGTGGAAACAGCCTGCAAACTGGCCGCGTCCGAGATTATGAGCAGCAGAAAAAGCGGATGGGGCGGAAGCAGTTATCAGCGGAACTGATCCCATTTCGTTTGCAAACTGTTTTTGACGCAAAGGCACAAAGTTTCACAACCTGTATTTTAGGTTCTGTTGACATTTCCTCTCGTTCCCATGCTTTGCGTGGGAACGAGAAAAGAGAACTTAACAGCCCTGCTCCCTGAGGGAGGGGAACAGCGGGTTCACCCGGTGCAGGAAAAAACGGCGGTATTGCAGCAAATCAATGGGAAATCGGTATTCTATTTAATAAATTAAGATTGTTAAAATTTTAACCGCATATTTTCTGATTTTTTCCTTGACATCTGATCAAAGCGGATATATTTCTTTCTTAAAAAACTGACTGTGCAATCAGTCAGTCTGACTGTGCAATCAGTCAGTCTGACTGTGCAATCAGTATTTTGCTTCGGAAATTGTTTTGGGCGCGTCACCGATCGGAGATTGCCGAGAAAACTGCCGGACTTTCCAAAATTTCGGCAGTCTGATTCCGCCCCAAATGAATTTTCTGAAAACCTGCAAAGTGTTTCAGAGGAGTGTATGAACAAAAAAGAGGCGATTCTTCTGGCCGGGACCAAACTGTTTTCGGAAAAAGGTTTCAGCGGCACATCCATGGCAGAACTGGCTGAAATGACCGGCATCGCGGGCGCGACTGTTTTTTATCATTTCAAAACCAAGGAAGACCTGTTTCTGGCTGTTCTGGAACAGGTCAAGGACGGCATTCTGAAATCCTTTGATGAGTATTTTGCCGCAAGCAGCTTTGAAAACGGCCTGGAAATGGTGGAAGGTGTGATTTCCTTTTTTCTGTTCATGGCCGGACACAAAGAGGAATGGTTTCTGCTTCTTCACCGGAACCATCCCTACCGGCTGGCAGAGGTCAACCCCGTCTGCCGCTGTTACCTGGAAGTGATTTACAACTGTTTCGCGGATGTGTTTGAGCGCGCCATCCGGAGGGGAAAAGCGGACGGTTCCATCCGGGACATACCTGCCCATAAGACTGCGCTGATCATTCTGTCCATGGTGGACGGTGTGATCCGTTTCAAAACCTTTCAGTTGTATGATGCGGGTGCGCTGTTCAGCAATCTTATTGAGTTATGCCGAAGGATGCTTGAAAATCCTGAAAAATAAACTTTTTACAACAGGTGGTATTTTATGATCGAAAAAGTGTTTCCCTTTATCGGATGGTTCCGGAACTACGGGAAGGAGGCATTCAAAGCAGACATGCTTTCCGGGCTTACGGTGGCCCTGGTGCTGATTCCCCAGTCCATGGCCTATGCACAGCTTGCAGGACTTCCCTCCTATTACGGCCTGTACGCCTCTTTTCTGCCGCCCATGATTGCCGCTCTGTTCGGATCCAGCAGGCAACTGGCAACCGGGCCTGTTGCAGTTGTGTCACTGATGACATCCGCATCACTGGAACCGCTGGCCACGGCAGGCAGTGAGGGTTATATAGCCTATGCCATCATGCTGGCCCTGATGGTGGGCATCTTCCAGTTGTCCCTGGGAATTCTGCGTCTTGGCCTTGTGGTCAATTTCCTTTCCCATCCGGTAGTCAACGGTTTTACCAATGCCGCAGCCATTATCATTGCCTCTTCCCAGTTTTCCAAGATGTTCGGAGTGAGCGTGGACAATGCTGAACATCATTATGAAACCATCATCCGGGTGTGCAAAGCTGCCGCGCATTATACCCACTGGCCCACCCTGATTATGGGAGTGGCAGCCTTTGCCCTTATGTACGGGCTGAAAAAATTCTACCCCAAAATTCCCAATGTGCTGGTGGCTGTTGCACTGACCACTGCGATTTCCTGGGGCATGGGGTTTGAACACAATGCAACTGTCCGTGTTGACACCATTGCATCGCCGAAAGCACAGCAGACTCTTGAAGAGTTCAACAAAGCCGTGAATGCCATTCCCGCTCTGGCAAAGGAGCGTACCCAGCTCACCCAGCAGATGGAAGAGGCCCGGAAGGCAAAAAACGAAATTGCTGCACTGGACGCGGAACATGACTTAAGCATTGTCAATGTGAAAATTGAACGGTTAAAGCATGATGCAGCACAGTACCGCTCCCAGATCCGTTATATGCTTTTTGCAGGAGTGCCCCAGACTGACGGGACCCTGCGCTTTTTTCCCAAAGGGGATCTGCCCGCGGAATCCGAAACAGACGGCCGCACCTGGCGGATCAGGGTGGGCAACAAACCCCTGGATACGGAAAATCTTGTAATGACCGGGGGCGGGGCAGTGGTCGGCACAGTTCCCAAAGGACTGCCTTCCCTGCGTATCCCCAAAATTGATTTCAGTGTGATTTCCCATCTTTTTCCCTATGCAGCCATCATTTCTCTTCTGGGTTTCATGGAGGCCATTTCCATTGCCAAGGCCATGGCCGCCAAAACCGGTCAGCGCCTGGATCCCAATCAGGAACTCATTGGTCAGGGACTGGCCAATATCCTCGGTGCTGTGGGCAAAAGTTATCCCGCTTCCGGATCATTTTCCCGTTCCGCTGTCAATCTGCAGTCCGGAGCCGTGACCGGTCTGTCAAGTGTGTTCACCAGCCTGGCAGTGGTGATTGCACTGCTTTTCTTCACGCCCCTGCTCTATCATCTGCCCCAGTCTGTGCTGGCTGCGGTCATTATGATGGCTGTCATCGGGCTGATAAACGTATCCGGTTTTGTCCATGCCTGGCACGCGCAGCGCTATGACGGCATCATTTCTGTGCTGTCCTTTATCTGCACACTGGCCTTTGCGCCCCATCTGGACAAGGGCATCATGGTGGGGGTGGTTCTCTCTCTGGGAGTTTTTCTCTACAAAAGCATGCGGCCCACGGTTCCGTCCCTGTCCCGGCATGATGATGAGGGACTCCGGGATGCCCTGAAACACGGCCTGCGCCGGTGTGAGTATGTGGATCTGGTTCGCTTTGACGGCCCCCTTTTCTTCGCGAATGCCAGTTATCTGGAAGACAAAATCAATGAGCGCATGATGCATCACAAAAACCTCAGGCACATTGTTCTTGTTGCCAACGGGATCAATGACATGGATGCCTCAGGCGAGGAAGTGCTTTCCCTGCTGGTGGACAATGTGCGGAGCGCGGGGGTGGATATTTCTCTCTGCGGTGTGAACGAATCGGTCATGGCTGTTCTGGAACGCACGCATCTCATTGACAGAATCGGACGGGATCACATTTACCCGACCATGGAAAAAGCCATCTGTGCTGTCCATACTCACACCCATAATGAGGCGGAGGGAATCTGTCCGCTGACAACTGTATGCCGCATTGCCTAAAGAGTGAAGGAGAAAACAATTATGTCAGTAATTACTTTGTTCAGCGGAAATTTCTGCAATGAGGATGAGGTTCTGCAGGAAGTGCAGAAAAAAACCGGTTTTCGGAGAATTCCGGAAAAGGAAATTCTGCAGCGCGCTGCCATATTGGCCGACATGCCGGAAAAAAAGATAGCCAGCGCGTTTTCTGCCAAAACTTCGGTATTCAACCGTTTCACCCATGAAAAAGAACGGGCTGTGGCCCATCTGCGCATGGCACTGGCCGAATTTCTGTCCGAAGACAGTTTGCTGATCTCCGGATTCTGCACGCATCTGATTCCCAAATCCGTCACCCATGTGCTGAGGGTCTGTCTGATAGCAGATGTGAAATACCGGATGTCAGCCGCTCTGACATCAGGAAAACTTTCTGAAAAAGAGGCACTGACCCTGATCCGCAGACATGATGAGGACTGCGCATCCTGGCTGAAAATGCTGTGGGAAAAGGAAGAAAACTGGGATCCGGTACAGTGGGAAAAAAAAGATCCGTGGACACCATCGCTTTATGATATTATGATTCCTGCGGATAAGACATCTCCGCCAGATGCCGCCTCTCTGATTGCCGAAAATGCAGCAGGAACAGTGCTGAAAATGGTTCCCAGCTCCCGCAAAGCCGTGGAAAACTTTCATCTGGCCGCATGTGTGGAGGCTGTTCTGACCCGTGAAGGCCATGATGTGAGTGTGAGTGCCAAAGACGGAAAAATTATCCTTACCATCAACAAACATGTGCTCATGCTCAGCCGTCTGGAAGAGGAACTGAAAACAATTGCGGGAAAGGTGAAAGGGGTCAAATCCGTTGACACTGTGGTGGGAAAAAATTTTCACCGCGCGGATATTTACCGGAAAGCTGACTTTGAGATTCCTTCCAAAGTGCTGCTGGTGGATGACGAGCGGGAATTTGTGCAGACCCTGTCTGAGCGTCTCATGATGCGGGATATGGGTTCTGCTGTGGCCTATGACGGTGAATCCGCTCTGAATATTGTCAAAGAAGATGATCCCGAAGTCATGATTCTGGATTTAAAAATGCCGGGCATTGACGGTATCGAAGTCCTTCGCAGGGTAAAACAAACCCGGCCTGACATTGAAGTCATCATCCTCACAGGTCACGGTTCCGAAGCTGACCGGCAGGTCTGCATGGAGCTTGGCGCATTCGCGTATCTTCAGAAACCGGTGGATATTGATGTGCTGAGTGAAAATCTGAGGGCCGCCAACGAGAAGATACAAAAGAGAAAAGCAGAGAAGTGAAAACAGCTAGGGAACTCCCAAGAAATAAACTGCCCGCTTTTTGTGGGTAATTCGTAGGGGCGACCGGCCGGTCGCCCCTGCAGGGGGCAGATTATTTTTTGGAAAAGCCCTTATCAGTTGTCATGAAAATAAATAATGACAACTGAACACTGGCAACTGAAACCTGATAACTGAACACCGGTAACTGCCATGACATCCGTAATCAGAAAACTGAAACCCGCGTTCTGGGATCATCCGGAAAAACCGTCCGGGCCGTTCAGGCATATGTTCAATTTCCGCCGGATTTGGAAACTGACCGTATGTCTTATGGCAGTGGTTACGCTGTTTCCTCTGATTACCATTACCCTGATTGATTACAATTATACACAGAAATCCATTGAATCCGAAATCCTTCTGCGCACAGCCCGGATTGCGTCCAATTTCAGGCGCTCTCTGTCTTTTTTTCTGACCGAGCGCAAATCCGCTCTGGATTTTCTGGTTCATGAAAACACCTTTGATTCGCTCAACGATGAGCCCCATCTTTCCAGGGTGCTGTACAATCTGCAGCAGAGTTTCGGAGGCGGATTTGAGGATCTCAGCGTGATTGATGCGAACGGACGCCAGCGCACCTATGTCGGCCCCCACAGACTGGAAGGAAAGGATTACAGCGGACAGATCTGGTTTGACAAAGTCAGGGAAAAGGGCATCTATATCAGTGATGTGTTTATGGGATTCCGGCAAAGTCCCCATCTGGTCATTGCGGTTAAATATGATCTTCCCGACGGTTCCTTTTATATACTGCGATCTTCTGTGGGCACTGTCGGATTCAACAACCAGCTTGCCCAGATGGAACTCAGCGGCAGGGGCGATGCCTTTATTATCAACACAGAGGGAATTCTTCAGACCCCGGCCCGGTATTACGGCAATGTTTTGGAAAAATATCCCATGGAGGTCCCACCCTGTTCCGAAAAAACAGAGGTGCTGGAAAAAACAGACCGCAGGGGGGAAGAACTGATCATCGGTTACGCGTATATTCCGGACACGCCTTTTATTCTCATGGTGATCAAGCACAAAGAGGATTTGATGAGTTCCTGGCATGAAACGCGCATGAAACTCATCGGATTTCTTTTTTTCAACATCACTTTCATTCTCATGGTCATTTTCAGCGTGACCACCTATATGGTGAACAACCTGTATATCGCAGATCAGAAACGCCTGACAAGTCTCCATGAACTGGAATATGCCAGCAAAATGGCCTCCATCGGCAGGCTTGCGGCGGGAATTGCCCATGAAATCAACAATCCTCTTGCCATTATCAATGAAAAGGCCGGGCTGATGAAAGATCTGTTCACGATCAAAAAGGAATATGCCAATGATTCCAGACTGACAGGCATTGCGGATTCCATCCTTTCCTCAGTGAAACGCTGTGCCACCATCACCAAGCGTCTTCTGGGTTTTGCCCGCAATCCGGATGTCAGCATTCAGTCCATCCGGGTGGAGGAGCTCATTCGGGAGGTTCTGAGTTTTACAGGAAAGGAAGCCGAGTACCGATCCATATATGTGGCAGTGGATGTTCCTCCGGATGTGCCGGAAATAGAAAGTGACCGGAGCAAGCTGCAGCAGATATTCCTTAATCTGATCAACAATTCATTTGCTGCAATGGAAGCGGACGATTCTCTGTACATATCCGCGTTCAATGAGAAAAACGGCAGAATCAGCATCAGTGTCAGTGACACAGGCTGCGGCATTCCGGCTTCTGATCTGGATCGGGTGTTTGAACCCTTTTTCTCCACCAAAACGCAGAAAGGGGGAACCGGGCTTGGCCTTTCCATCACCTGCAATCTTGTCCATGAAATTGGCGGCAGTATCGAGGTTCACAGCACAGAAGGCGAGGGCACAACCTTTGTGGTCACTCTGCCTTTGAAAATGAAAGAGAAAAAGGAGAATTCCCTGTGAAGATATTACTGGTTGATGATGAACGGGAACTGGTATCCACACTGGCTGAACGCCTGGAAATCAGAGGGATTGATGTCCACTGGTTCACCACCGGGGACGCAGCACTGCAATCTTCGCAAAACATGCCTTATGATCTCGCGGTGCTGGATGTCAAAATGCCCGGAATTGGCGGTCTGGAACTCCAGCGCAGACTGAAAATGATGCATCCGGACATGAAATTCATTTTTCTCACCGGACACGGATCCGAAGAGGATTACCGGGCCGGAACCGCGGAAGGCCATCTGTATCTGATAAAACCGGTGGATATTGAACAGCTTCTGAATAAAATAAAAGAAATTCTGCAGGTCACCCCTGCCCCGCAGCAGGGATGCTGCGGGTTTTTTGACAAGGGCGTTGCTGAAAGGAATCAGATATGAAAAACAGTCATGATACCACCGGGGAGAACGGTTTGCAGTTTTTCGGCAAGATTTCCGCGTCCCTGTCCCATGAAATGAAAAATGCGCTGGCCGTCATCAATGAGAATGCAGGGCTGCTTACGGATCTGGTGCATCTGTCGGAAAAAGGCAGGCCCCTGGATCCGGAACGCATCAAGGGAGTGGGGATAAAAGTGATGGAAAGAGTGAAGCACGCGGACACCATCATCAAAAATCTGAACACATTTGCCCATACTGTGGACAATCCTGTGACCCGGACAGATGTGGGAGAGCATCTGGAACTGCTGATCTCCCTGACCCGGCGAATCTGTGCAGGCAAAGGCATCACAGTCACACTTGCCCGGCCGGAACAGCCTGTGGCCGTCACCGGATCCGGATATTCCCTGCTGCATCTGTTCTGGTGCTGTCTGGAAAATGTCATGCAGTGGGCCGGAGAGGGGAAAACCGTGGGACTGATTCCGGAAAAAACAGAAAACACGGCGCAAATCCGTTTCACAAAACTGGAAAATCTTCCCCAACGTCCTGATATTTTTACAGAGGAAAAGAAAAAATCTCTGCTTTCCTGCCTTGGGGCAGCGGTGTCAGTGAACGCAGAAGCAAAAGAAGTGGTACTGCATCTTCCCTGTAAAACCTGACAACTTTCAGAAAGTTGTCAAATCCTGGCGGAATCTGACTTTTAATTCACATTATCCCTATGATTTTATATAAATACAACATCAATTGCATAAAGGAGAAAAGCCATGTCAGAAAAAGTATTGCTGGTGGATGATGAAAAAGACTTTCTGGATATCATGACCCAGAGAATGGAAACACGGGGCATGGAGGTGAGCACTTCGGCCTCTGCCAAAGAAGCAATTGAAAAAATCAAGGAAACATCTTACGATGCAGTTGTTCTTGATCTGCTCATGCCGGAAATGGACGGGCTGGAGGCACTGAAAGCCATCAGGGAAATCCGGCCGGAAATACAGATCATTCTGCTCACCGGTCATGCCACTGTGGAAAAAGGGGTGGAGGCCATCAGGGAAGGGGCTATGGACTTTCTGGAAAAACCTGCGGATATGGAAAAACTGACGGAAAAAATCAGAAAAGCCCAGGCAAAGAAAATGCTGATTGTGGAAAAGAAGCAGAAAGAGAAAATTGACGATATACTGAAACGTTTCGGTTTCTGATCCATGCCGGGAGAATTTTCCGTTTCAGAAATATTTCCCTCATCTGTTCAACCTGATCCTTCCTCCATGCCTGCACAGAATCGGCAGGTTCTTTTACCTCCGGAATCCCAAACGGAAAATTTGGGATTCCGCAGTTTTTGTCCCTGCTGAACCCCAAATTTTTGTTCCCCTGCAATCCCCAGATTTGCAGATTGAAAAAAAACAATCCGCAGTTTACGCAGATGGGTGAAAACCGTCATTCTCCCCTTACCCCTCCCCCCAATGCTGTTGACTTAAGAGACTGCCCTGAAAGGGCAGATTGATAAAGCCCGGGG
>CAZDIU010000040.1:0-26903 GCA_964505535.1 uncultured Desulfobacterales bacterium
GGCGACCGGCCGGTCGCCCCTACAGATTCACCATAAAAAACGGGTAGTTTATTTCCTGGGAGTTCCCTTATGCAGGGGCGACCGGCCGGTCGCCCCAATGCTTAGGGATTTTCCAAAAAATAATCTGCCCATTGTAGGGGCGACCGGCCGGTCGCCCCTACAGATTCACCATAAAAAACGGGTAGTTTATTTCTTGTGAGTTCCCTTAAGTCAACAGCATTGTCCCTTGAGGGAGGGGAATTTCAGAATCAACGGATTTGACCCACTGCCCGTATTTTCATTTATTCTCTCCTGCTGATCTGTCCAGTCTCAATGCTTTTAACGCATCCTGATCACAAAGTTTTCCTTCAAATGTCATAAGTTGGATTCCGGTCTGCCCACTTCATCAGGAAAGCGATCTTTTTTTCACTCTTCGTCTGCTCCGGTTTCCTGTTCCCCGTTCTGCGATTCTCCCCGTGTTGCGGGAATATAGGGAACAGCCCCGTTCTTTTTCGCGGTTTCCACCCGATCTATCAGGTCTTTGATGTCTCTGATGCGGAAGCGGGACAGGGATCCTTCGGGGTCAAAACCGGCTTTGTCCCTGTACCATTCATCCAGTTTCTGAGGAACGGGGTAATTTTTGTGCTGCATATACGTCAGCAGGGCAAAATCGCGGGTGATGAAACTGCGGGGTTTGCATTCAAAGATTCCCCATTCTTTTTCCGTCCAGTCCTGTCCCTCTGCCCCTTTTTTTTTGGAATCCTCATTTCCTTCCGTGAGAAAAAAGTCACCGGCAAGGGGAGGCTGATCCCGGTCCATGAGGGGAAAACCGGTCAGGATGACGGCGTATTCTTCCACAGTCAGTCCATAAAGTTCCGCGACAACGGCATCCAGTTTGGCACGGATTTCTGCGCGTTTCCACAAATCCCGTTCTGCGGAGGAATACGTCCAGGGTTCATCCGGAAATACGCTGTTCCACACTTCGGCCAGTTCCGAAGTGGTGCAGTTGAGTTTTGCGGCCAATTCGCAGATGGTTTTCCGGGTATCTTCCGGAATTTCGGAAAAAGCAGGAACCGCCAGATTGGAAAGAAAATTCCATGTCAGATGTGTGCTGATTCTGAATCGGACAAGGGTATCCGCACAGAATGAATTTAAAACTGAAAGAAGAACCAGAGTTTCCTCAGCAGATTCCGATAGCAGGCATGGAACCGTATGACCTGCTAAAGTTTCGGTGCTGAGCAAAGTTGCCAGAATACTCCGTTCATTGGTCGCTCCGGTAATATCACAGAAGCCGATCCGGAATTTTGTATTTTTTCCTGTTTCTGTTTTGCAGAGAAAAACCCTGGGCTGAAGAATTTTTTCCGAAACCGGAATATCCTCCCATACTGCCTTTCGCCCCTCTCCTCTCAGATAACGTTTCTGGGAATGGTCAAAGAGATGCACCATGCGCCCTTCGTACAGAGCCGTGTAGATTTCAGAGGGGAATATGCGGCGGAAATCTTTTTTCGGGTCAAATTTTTTACTCTTTTCCAGGTCAGCATCTTCCGGAGCAATGAAAAAGGTCAGCTTCTTTCCGCTGATTTCCGCCTGATCTTCAATGTATCCCCTTTGCCTGTACCAGTCTGTATCTGCCGAAATCCAGTATTCCCCCCCAGACGGCAGAGCTTCCGGAAGAACAGCCGTCACCGGGCCGTTTTTCTTCTGCATCCATGCCCCGTCTGTTCCTTTTACCGGCAGAACCTGTGTGAATCCCCGGTCTTTCATCCATTCCCTTGTCTTGAAACGCCAGGAATCCGCTGTCATATGCAGATCGGTAGCATAAACTGCATTCCACCCGCTTTCCGCATCCCCCAGATTCGGATGATTTTCATGGACTTTCTGGATAAACCTGGCTTCGGCATCCGATCGGTTGTCAATTAGGGCCAGAGAAGAAGGGCTGACAATCCGGATATATTCACGGGAGAGATTCAACACCCGTTCCTGAAGTCCGCCTTCCAGTACCTGCGTATCCCGCAGCATGAAGGCTGCAGGGAATCTGTGATTTTCCTGCGGCATTTCTGCGGAAAAAACAAAAGCCGTAAATTTGAAACTGGAATGGATGTCAAAGGCCCATTTGCGGTAGTTTTCAAAGGTATAAAGGCTTGACATGGAGCATTTTTCAAACAGATAAGTCCGCAGTCCGGTGCATCCCTGCCCCTGCCACAGCGTACAGGGAACCACAAAACCCGCCCGTCCGCATTTGCGGACGAACTGCCCGGCCCTTTCGGTGAAATACCGGAACAGATCCGGGTCTCCCCCGGTCTTTTTGCCTTCCACAATGGCTGTCTGGAACTGATAATCATTGCACTGACTCAGGTAGGCGGTCAGACTGTAACACATTTTTTCATACTTCTGCCATCCGGGTTCCAAATCCGGATTTTCCTTTTCCATTTTCTCAATCAGCGCATTGAGGGAAGTTCCCTGACGGTTTGCCACCTCTTCATGGAACTGCCCGTAAAAATCCCTTTTTGCCGGTTTGATTTTATCCCAGGGCGGATTGCCCACCACCGCGTCAAATCCGAAATTCTCTTTCAGTTCCCCTTCTTCTGTAAAGGCTGCTTCGGGAAATTCAATCTGCCAGTGAAAAAAACACATGGGCCGGGGGCCGGAACCTTCCTGCCGGGCCGCTTCGATCTTTTTCACAAAGGGGTGTTTTTTCAGTTTTTCCGTTTCTGCCATGCGTTGGGCTTCATCCGTGATTCCGCAGATTTTTTTGACACGGACATACAGCCCTTTGGGACTTTCATAGACCGGAACGCCTTCTTTGTCCGGTTCCGCCAGAAACCACTGCGCGCACCAGAGATCGCAGAGAATCCGGTGTGCCTCCAGTCTCCGGTTCACAGACATGAGATAATCCCGCTGCTTGGATTTCACCTGGGCTGCGGTATTGCTGGGACGCCGCAGAATTTCCCGCACGCTTTCAATGATACCGGAAAAGAGATCCGTATCAATCGGAAAAGGCAGTTCAATCTGTTTGCTCAGCTTTTTCTTCTTTTTCACCGAAGCGCAAGGGGTTTCCGGTGCGTCCTCGCTGTTTATGGGAACCCACACCGTGCCGGATTTCACTTTTCTGATTTCCAGTCCCGGACGTGCCACCTTCCGCAAATCCGCTCCCACCAGACTGTTGCCGCACTTCAGATGGTGATCCAGAAAGGACAGGGGCCTGCACAGGCTGGCCGAATGGAGCCACAGTGCCACCTTGGCCAGTTCCACTGCCATGGGATTCACATCCACGCCGTAAATGCAGTGTTCCACCACTTTCCGCTTCCAGTAGGCATATTCGGGCGGGCCGTTGTCATCCGGAACCCCTTTGTCAACAGGCGCGCAGTTCAGGGTGAGATGCCAGGCCATGACATCCACTGCTTTGACCAGAAAATGACCGCTGCCCATCGCGGGGTCAAGGATTTTCAAGGCAAGAATTTTATACGGGTCAGCCTTGCATTTTTCCAGCAGGGGATTCAGGGTTTCCCGCACAATATGATCCACCAGGGAATCCGGGGTGAACCAGGATCCGCTGGCCTTGCGCTCCCCTTTTTTGTTCCGCAGAGAAATGGCGTATTCTTTTCCGGTTTTTTCCAGGGTCAGACGCTGTTCCAGCAGACCTTCGTAAATATCCCCGAAGTCCCGCACATCCAGATCCGCATAGGGAACGGGTTCGGACTGCCCGGATTCATCGAGATAAATCAGCCGGTTCAGCACGGCATACAGGGCATCATCATTGAGACGCAGTTTTTCCAGTTCGCTGTGAACTTCCGGATCAAAAAGACCTCCGTCATAGGCCGGAATACCGTATTCGCCGCCGGAATTGAGCAGTTCAAAGAGCCTGCGGAGTGTATCAAAACCGGTGCTGATATTTTTCAGCATTTCTGCTGATTTCTGTTTCAGTCGGCTGAAGACTGCCCATGTGGAGATCTCCGCTGCATAGACCGTTTCCCCGCCCAGTTCCGTTTTCATGGGCACCAGTCCCTGAGCCTCGGCTTTGAGGATAAAAAGCAGACGGTATAAAAAGGTGAGGGAAATTTCCCGCAGATGATCCAGCACATCCTGGGAAGGCTTTTCCGGATAATTGTTGCCCGGAAATTTCCAGAAACTTTCGGCTATGATCTGAACCGCTGCATAGGCATTTTCCCGCAGAATATCCCGCACCCGCCGGTTATCGGCTTCCCCTTCATTGTACAGCAGATCCAGATAACCGCCGCCCACCGCGGGATGACCGAAAAAAGAGAAAAACAGGCAGAAGGTTTCCATATCCGCATCAATAAAAGCCGATTCTTTCACCCGGCCTTTCTGCACCAAATCTTCCCGCAGATGCAGGTCTTCCAGAAAGAAAACCAGATCAAAGCGCAGATGTTCCTGCAGTTTCCCTTTCCGCATCAGGCGCCATGACCGCCCGTTGGTGAGAATGCCCCAGTTTTTGCCGCATCCTCTGGTATAGCGTTCCACCTGATCAATATCTTCGGCTGCATTGGTGTCTTTCCCCTTTTCAATTTCCTCATCCGCGCCGATCCCTTTGGAGAATCTTTTGACATCCAGAATAAAATCCGCATCCCGGCAGAAGGTAAGAGCATCAGCCGTTTTTTTCTTTTGGGAAGCATTTTTTACCGCGGCGTTGTGCAGTTTCCTCTCCCGGAACAGAATCAGATCCGGACGGTCGTTCTTTTTTTTGCCGATTTCTTTTTCCGGCAGACCGGTCAGAATGAGGGATTTTTCCTTATCACAACTGTAATCCAGGACTGTTTCCAGCACCGGAAGAATGAAATCGGTTTTGACGGTTTCCTCGGAAACATTTTTCAGGGGTTCCAGCACCGAAGGCAGCCCATCATAAGATTTGGAAAGGGTATTGGATTCCGGAAGGTCTTTCACCATGCGGGGCCGCACATCCAGCCAGATTTCCAGCAGGGTTTTCAGCCGTTTTCTTCCATCCGGCGGCAGTTCCCGTTTTCTGGGAAATGAAACATCCGAAAGCACACGATGAAAATATGCGCCGTGAAACAGTCCGCTGTTCTGTATATATTTTGACATCCGATCCTCAAGAAAGCAGATGGATTATTGGGCAGTGGGTCAAACCGGTTGATGAAAATCCTCCCCTGCCCTGCTTTGCAAAAGGGGGGAGACTGACGCTCTGCGTTTTGTATTGTATAATGCCAATGGCGATTTTGTATCAGAACCAGGAAAACCGCTTACAAACAAAAGAATGTTTTATAATCCCTAATCCTGAATCTTTCAACAGGAAATTGCTGTCTGGCAGCTCGCCCGAATTCTTCTTTCCATGCAGATAAAGGCAAGGGATTTGATAATTGCTGATATACCGGTTTTGAGGTTTCAGTGTTCAGGTTTCAGTGTCCAGGTTTCAGTCCTGACCGCATACTGACACCTGCAGCCTGAACCATCCGGTATTTTAAAAACTGATGTTACGCTGCATCGTCATACCGGCGAAAGCCGGTATCCAGAACATGCTGAAAACACTGGATTCCGGCTTACGCCGGAATGACACTGAAAATGGATAATATCCTGATTTCCGGAAACTCTGCGTAACATCAGTTAAAAAGTTTCACATCCCTAAAAAGAAGGCAGGAGGATGTTTTTTGAAATTCAACCCTGGCCAGCACCGTCATATTTTCCCAAACAGGAAAGCAGAAACCAACTGTCATTCATCATTGCATTTCCATGACTGCCTTGCATTTTATGGAAAAAGCTGATAAATTGCTGAAACAGACAGGTATCAGAAGAACATTGAAAGGAAAATTTCTGAAAATTTGGACAGGAGTCTGCTGAAACAGGTCGGTTCAAAAACCGCAGAGGACAGGAGGAGGATGAAAAAAAAATTTGGCATACTGTTGTTATGGCTGATGCTCTGGGGATGTGCAAACACCCCGCCGCCTGAACCCGCAGGGCCGGAAGATCTGATTATCCGACAGGTATCTGAAGTTCCGGGATTTTCCAAAGCAGAACTGTATGAGGGGGCAAAACTGTGGGTGGCCGGGGGTTTTTCCGACGATCTGGATGTGATCCGCTATTCTGACCGGTATGAAGGGAAAATTGTGGGCCAGACGTATATTCCCTATGAACGGGTCTCCAAGTGGCAATCCGATTTTTTCGACTGCCGTTTTACGCTTGTTGTGGAGGTGAAAGACAATAAAATCCGCACCACATTCAAGGACTTGTATCTTTCCCACCGGGGCGGAATCCACCCACTCCTGAAATCGGATATGGAAATCATCCGGCCCAGACTGGAAAAATCCGTGGATGCCCTGGTCTCATCCTATAAAAAGGTCAGCACGGACAGTCATTGGTAATGGGAAAAATTACGGCGGCATGTGAGGGAAATGGAGTGAGGCTTTGAAAAAATCCGGCATCCGCCTGGAAAATCTGCCCGAAGGAGTATCGTCACATTTTTGGAAACACAGAACTTTCGCAGTGGAGCAAATCCGTCAAGGCCGACACTGGGAAACTATAAGTACCCGTGTTCCCTGAAACTGTAATAATCTTTCAGGGTGAAAATCAGGTGATCCAGCAGTTGAACCCCCAGCACTTCACCGGACTCCTTTATGCGCCGGGTTACAGCTTCATCCTCTTTGCTGGGGGAGACACTGCCGGAGGGATGGTTATGGGCCAGAATGATGGCGGCTGCCCTGTCTGTGAGTGCATCCGCGAAAACCTCGCGGGGATGAATCTGGGTTCTGTTGAGCAGCCCGATGGTAATCACACGCGTGGCAATCACTTCATTGGCTCCGTTGAGACTGAGACAAAGCAGGTGTTCCTGTTTTCGATCCGCATAATGCTTGATCAGAGGGAGAACATCGGTGGGGGATGTGATTTTGGTTCCTTCAGGCCGGATGCGTCTCCGGGCAAATTCCAGAGCGGCCACAATCACCGAGGCTTTGGCAATTCCGACACCCCTTACTTCCTGCAGGGCTTCCAGACAGGGAAATCCTCCGTTTTTGTCCATCACATCCAGAATTCCGCCCGCCATTGCCAGCACATCATAATCTTTCTGCCCCATCCCCAGCAGTATGGCCAGAAGCTCTTTGTCTGAAAGGCTCTGCGGGCCTTTTTCCCTGAGTTTTTCGCGGGGCCGTTCATTTTCCGGCAGATCAGTCAGGCGTTTGCCGTTTGTGTTTTTTTCACGAAGATACATTTCAGTGTTCAGTTGTCAGTGAACAGTTATCAGTTGCCAGTTATCAGTTATCAGTTGCCAGTTGCCAGTTATCAGTGTTCAGTGTTCACTTGTCAGTGAACAAGTTATCAGTTATCAGTGTTCAGTATTTTTTGAAACCGGATAACTGATAACTGGTAACTGTCCACTGATTTATATGCCCAGATAGGCTTTTCTCACATTTTCATTTGCCAGAAGATTTGCGGCTGTGTCGCTCAGGGTGATTCTGCCGTTTTCCATCACATAGCCGCGATGCGCGACCTGCAGGGCCAGATTCGCGTTCTGTTCCACCAGAAAAATGGTGGTGTTGTTTTCTTTGTTTATTTTTTTGATGATTTCAAAAATCTGCCGAATGATGAGCGGCGCCAGACCCAAAGAGGGTTCATCCAGCAGCAGGAGTTTGGGACGGGCCATGAGCGCGCGGGAAATGGCCAGCATCTGCTGTTCTCCGCCGCTCAGGGTTCCGCCTGCCTGGAAGCGTCTTTTGGAAAGAATGGGAAACAGGTCAAAAATATACTCCATATCTTTCCGGATTTCCTCTTTGTCTTTGCGCAGAAACGCGCCCATGTCCAGATTTTCCGAAACCGTGAGATAGGGGAAAATTCGCCGTCCTTCCGGAACCTGTGAGATTCCCAGTGAGACAATCCGGTTTGGGTTCAGTTCATGGATGGGTTTTCCCATGAAATATATTTCCCCTGTCCTGGGCGGAACAATGCCGGATACAGACATCAGGGTCGTGGTTTTTCCCGCGCCGTTTGCACCGATGAGCGTGATGATTTCTCCCTCGGATATGTCCATGCTGATGCCTTTCAGGGCCCGGATGTTTCCGTAAAAGGTTTCGATATTCCTGATGTTAAGCATCGGCTTCCTCCCCAAGGTAGGCTTTGATCACGGCCGGATTGCATTTGATTTCTTCCGGACTGCCCTGTGCGATTTTCTTGCCGTAATCCACCACAAAAATCCGGTCAGACAGGCTCATGACCAGTTTCATGTCATGCTCAATCAGCAGGATGGAAATCTTCTCTTCCGAACGTATCTTTTCAATCAGTTCATCCAGTTCATTGGTTTCCTGTGGATTCATCCCGGCAGCCGGTTCGTCGAGCAGAAGCAGGAAAGGCTCTGTTGCCATGGCACGGGCAATCTCCAGCCGCCGCTGTGCACCATAGGGAAGATTTTTGGCAAATTCGTTGACATATCCGGTCAGACCGATCTTTTCCAGAACTTCGTAACTGTCTTTCACCACCTGCTTTTCCTCGGCAACCGTGCGCGGATTGCGGAAAATGGCTCCGGGAATGCCTGCTTTCAGACGGCAGTGCCGTCCGATCATGACATTTTCCAGCACAGTCATGTTCGGGAAAAGGCGGATGTTCTGAAAGGTGCGGGCCAGCCCCTGTTCTGTAACCTGATTGGGCTTGAGACCGTTAATCCGTTTTTCCTTCCTGCCGGGCGGACGGATAATCACATCTCCCTTGGTGGGGTTGTATATGCCGGTGATGCAGTTGAAAAAAGTGGTTTTTCCCGCTCCGTTGGGGCCGATCAGGGCAACAATCTCTCCCTGGCGGATGTCCATGTCCACATGATCCACGGCACGCACCCCTCCGAAATCCATTGTCAGTTGTCTGACTTCCAGTATTGTTTCTGTATTATTGTTCATTGCGCCTTTCATTTATTTTTGATCTGCTGATGCAGACCTGAAAAATGCGGCATTCAGCACTTTTTCTGTCAGAAGATTACTCCTCTCAATGGCTTTTTCCTCATCTTCCATCCCCATGTCAATCACTTTCCGGGCATCTTTTTCATCCATTCTTTCAAGCTGATCCGGGCCTGGACACAGACTCTCATTGAGATCATTGGGCTCAAACTTGTCCAGATCATCTCCGTAACGCCGTCTGCTGTTCTTGAGGGTTTTCTGTCCAAAATCACTCAGAAAATACACAAACAGCCTGTTTGTCATCTGTTTTCCGGACAGATTGGGATAAAAGCAGTGAAAGCATGTGAAGCTGATGGCAGTTGTGAAATTCCGTATCACTTTCAAACGGGCTCTGTTAAACATGCCAAACAGAATCAGTGCAGGTTTTCTCTGTTCGATTCTGTACCGGGGATTTCTCATTTTTGTCAGATACCGCGTATGAAATCCCTGTTTTTCACCTTCTCTGATATAATTCTGTGTTTCCGGATGACAATGATCTTTCACATCCAGACAGAAAACCGGCCTGTCCGCCTGATACAGCCTGTCAAAATCAGCATCGGCAAATACAGATTTCCGTATATGCGCATTTTTTGTGATGCATTTGCAGCAATTGACATGACCGGAGAAAAATACCATTTTTGTGATCTGAGGACAATCTGACAAAGTGCTGCTCTGTTATATCAGATAAATTTCGTCCGTCAATAAAATATCATCGGGTTGAATATACAGAAAACTGTCTCTTTCACACGCGGATATGCAGTGCTCATGATACAGACGGATTGTCAGGCGATCTGTAATCATCTTTGATAACTCATCTTACGCACTGCCGTCATACCGGAAAAGTTGGTATTCTGAATTATAGTAAGTACCCAACCGAAAGTTTTCAGGTATAAAAAAACCGGATTTTTCCGGAAAAATCCGGTTTTTCTGAAAATTTTACATCCAAAAATTTATGTTGCCTTACTTATTTTCCTCAACTTTTGTCCTTTATGACGGTGTGCAAAAAACCGTCTGCGCTTAATTTTTGCACTCCTCCATCCGGTTTGCAGAGGACAAAAGTTGGTAAAAGAACTATACTTGAAATTACTGAATTCCGGCTTATGCCGGTATGATGGTGAAAGAAGGAAGCTTTCTGTTTTTTGGAAAGAATGCGTAAAAAGGGGGGGCAATACCGATTCGCCATTGATCTGAAACATAAGTGGATTGTCAAAGAAGTTCGGTTCTTCAAGGATTTTTGTGGAAAATTTTTCCGGATGCCTGCTTTCGCAGGCATGACGTCATTCCGGCGAAAGCCGGAATCCGGTGTTTCCGCAAAACAGATTGAAGAACCAAAAGTTCTTTCACAGTTAAGGATTTGAAAATTTCTGACAGGCCGGTTTCAGTGTTCAGGTTTCAGCGTCTGTTCCCTGACACCTGAACACAAATGCCAAGAATTTATTTGAGCCCAATAAGTTTTTCAGAAAAACCGGATCTTTCGGAAAAATCCGGTTTTTTGAGCACACGAAAACCTCATTTTTGCCTGCCTGCAGGTATCTTTTCAATGGAGAATCGGTATAATAAGTAACATTTCTTAATAATTAAAAAATAATCACGATGCACACAGCCCGGCAAAGACCTCCCAGAAATCCGGAAAGGATTTTCCCACGCAGTTTTCATTCAGGATTCGGACTCCCGGAACTTTCAGACCGGCCACAGCCATGCACATGGCCATGCGGTGATCATTGTAGGTTTCAATTTCCGCTCCGTGCAGCGGTTTTCCGCCTTTTATAATCAGACTGTCTTCGGTGGCTGTGATATCCGCTCCCATTTTGGAAAGTTCTGTGGCAACAGCGGCCAGCCGGTCACATTCTTTGGCTTTGAGATGGGCCACATTGCGAATGACGGTCGTGCCTTCAGCAAAGGCAGCCACCACAGCCAGCGTGGGAACCACATCCGGCATATTGCCCATGTCTTTTTCAATTCCCCTGAGTTTTCCGCCGATAACGGTAATCCCGTCTGTTTCACGGATCACCTGACATCCCATCTGCTCAAAGCATTCACACAGACGCACATCCCCCTGACGGGAATCGCCGTTGATGCCCCTGACTTTCACTGTTCCGCCCCCAACCGCAGCCGCAGCCCAGAAATAGCTTGCATTGGACCCGTCTCCTTCCACAGTGAAGGAACCGGATCGGTAAACCTGATTTCCGGGTACGGAAAAGCGTTCATATCCCTGCCGTTCCACAGAAATCTGAAAACGGTTCATAATATCCACTGTCAGATCAATATAGGGTTTGGAAACAGGGCCTTCCACAACCTGTATCTCCATGCCGTTTTGCGTGCAGGGAGCCATGAGCAGCAGACCGGAAAGATACTGACTGCTCACACCGCAGCGGATTTGCACGTTTCCGCCTTTCACATTGCCACCCTGTATTTCCACCGGCGGACATCCATTGCTGCTGACAGATCGCACAGAAATACCGGCCTGAAGCATGGTCTCCAGCAAATCTCCGATGGGACGCTCCTTCATGCGTTCCGTGCCGGTCAGCACAGTTGTTCCTTTGGCAAGCGCGGCAATCGCGGTAAGCAGACGCATGGAGGTTCCGGAATTTGCCAGATAAATTTCAGGAGCAGCTTTCAGATTTCCGGATCTGCCGTGAACAATGAAATCCCGGTTCCGGTCTTCCACCTGCACCCCGAACGATTTCAGTGCCTCCAAAGTCAGCAGGGTGTCCTCACTGCGAAGCGCATTGGAAACCGTGCATATGCCGTCTGAAAGTGCGGCTGCAATAAATGTGCGATGCGTGTAACTTTTGGAACCCGGCACTGTGATTTCCGCGTTTATATTCTCCTGTGTTCTGATTTCCTTCATTATTCTATTCTCAAAACCTGTAAGGGATTATCTTAAAAAATAACCTTTCAATTTTTAAGCATAATTGTCGGGTTACGCTTTGCTGACCCGACCTGCTGCTGATTTGCGATTCGCAAAGCCTGCAATACGGTTTTCCGCATCAAATCAAGGGGAGCGCTTTTGCCTGTCCACAGTTCAAACTGAAATGCGCCCTGATACACAAACATGGACAGCCCGTCCACTGTGACACATCCCCGTTTTTCCGCCTCTTTCAGCAGCCTTGTTTGCAGCGGATTGTAAACAATATCCATGACTGTCATTTCCTCCCGCAGCAAATCAGGCGACAGGGGCATCCTCTCTGTGTCCGGCGTCATTCCCAATGGTGTGGTGTTGATGACAATGTCAAAATCCGCATTCATCTGTGCCAGGGGGAGAAAATCCGCATTCATCTCTTTTGCCAGTTTTTCCCCTTTTTCCGCGCTCCGGTTGACAATGCAAACCCGCCCTTTTTCCGCCTTTATGCCAAATCCGATGGCACGGGCAGCACCGCCCGCGCCAATGACAGCCGTTTTTCTGCCCCCAATTTCCGTTTTTTCCCGCAATGCCCGGACTGCGCCCAGACAGTCAGAATTGTATCCGCTTAAAATTCCGTCACGATTGATGACCGTATTCACCGCACCGATCTGTTTTGCCAGCGGATCAGTTTCATCCAGATGCGGCATGATGGCAACCTTGTGCGGAATGGTGACACTCACGCCCTGCACGTCAAAGGCCCGGACTGCGGAGACTGCTGCGGCAATATCCTCAATTTTGAACGCCAGATACACAGCGTTGTATCCTGCATGGGCAAACGCTGCATTGTGCATGACCGGACTCAGGCTGTGGGAAACCGGATTGCCGAATACGCCATACAATCGTGTGCCGGTGTCAATGGTCATATTTCACCTGATTTGGGATAGGAACCCAGAATTTTGAGGTAGAGACAGATTTTTTTCATTTCTGTCACGGTTTTCTGCACAATCTCATCTTCCATATGGCCTTCCAGATCCGCAAAAAAGAAATAACTCCAGTTTTCATGCTTGGTGGGACGGGATTCCAGTTTCACCATGTTCAGACCGTTTTCCGCAATGGGCTGCAGGACTTTGTACAGCGCGCCCGGCATATGAGCGGTGACAAACATCAGAGAGGTTTTGTCTTCTCCGGTGCGGTGGATTTCATCCGTGCCGATAATCAGAAAACGGGTGGTGTTCCGGGCCACGTCTTCGATGCGGGAGGCCACCACTTCCAGGTGATAAATATGCGCGGCCTCGCTGCTGGCAATGGCTGCGGTTCCGGGTTCCTGCGCAGCTTTCTGTGCAGCAATGGCCGTGCTGCCGCATTCTTCCAGAATTGCCTCGGGCAGATATTTCTGCAGCCAGCGGCGGCACTGGGCAAAGGGCTGGGGATGGGAATATATCTTTTTAATATCTTTCATAATTCCGCTTCTGCACAGCAGATCATGGGAAATGGGCAGATATTTCTCCGCGCAGATTTTCAGTTCGGATTCAAAAAAAAGATCCAGCGTATGATTGACCGCTCCCTCAATGGAATTTTCCACAGGAACCACGCCATAATGACAGGTTCCCTTTTCCACTTCATTGAACACATCCCGGATGCTGGGCTGGGAAACATATTCCACAGAATGGCCGAAATGGTTCATGGCCGCAATATGGGTGAAAGTGGCTTCCGGGCCAAGATAACTGACCCGGCTGGGACGCTGCAACTGCCGGGAGGCAGCCATAATCTGGGTGAAAAGATGGCGCAGCACCTTTTCATTGAGGGGGCCTCTGTTCAGGCTGAGCAGCCGCTGGAATATCTGGCTTTCCCTTGTGCTGTCCAGCACCTGCTGCTTTCTCTGCGCCTTGAGCTTTCCCACCTCATTGACAATCTCCAGCCGCCGGTTGATCAGTTCCAGCAGGGTGTTGTCAATCTCATCTATGGACTGCCGGAGTCCGGCAAGACGCGCAGAGAAATCCTCTGGTGACTGATCATTCCCATTTTTTGTATATTCAGAATTCTGCATCATTATTCCTTTCCCTGAACATACGATGTGCAGAAATGATCAGACGCTCTGTCTCTTCCCATGAAATGCAGGCATCCGTGACAGATACACCGTATTGCAGCAGAGAAGGATCAGGGCAGATATTCTGTCTGCCTTCATGCAGGTGGCTTTCCAGCATCAGGCCCACAATGTTTTCATTCCCGTTTGCCCGCTGACGAATCACATAGTCCCATGCCATGCCCTGCAGACGGTAATCTTTCCCGGAATTGCCGTGGGAGCAGTCCACTATGATGGCGGGATTCAGTCCTTTGTCCGAGAGTATGGCACAGGCGCTCTGAATACTGCTCGGATCATAATTGGGCGTTCTGCCGCCCCGGAGGACAAGATGTCCCCAGGGATTTCCCGGAGTCCGGATAATGCAGCTCTGCCCCATCCAGTTGATTCCGGGAAAACGATGGTTTTTGGCTGCCGCCATGATGGCATTGAGCGCAGGAATGGCACTGCCGTCTGTGCTGTTTTTGAAACCCACCGGCATGGAAAGACCGCTTGCCATTTCCCGGTGAATCTGGGATTCGGTCGTGCGTGCGCCGATGACAGCCCATGCCACAGCATCCTCAATATAAGCCGGGGTAAGGGGTTCCAGCATTTCAGTGGCACAGGGAACACCCATTTCACTGATTCTGACCAGAAGGTTTCTGGACCGGCGCAGTCCCTCTGTCATATCACAGGAACCGTCCATGCGGGGATCATTGACCAGTCCCTTCCACCCAATGCTGGTGCGGGGCTTTTCCACATAGGTGCGCATGACAAGGAGTATTCTGTCTTTGACTTCTTCCTGCAGAATCCGCAGTCTATGAGCGTATTCCAGAGCGGATACTTCCTCATGGATGGAGCATGGGCCGGTAATCACCAGCATGCGTTTGTCTTCTTTTTTCAGTATCTGACGGATGCTTTCCCGCGCAGTCTGCACTGTGCGGTCTGCCTGTCCGCTTAAAGGAAATTCCTGTTTCAGCCGGAAGGGTTCAATAAAGGGAATGGTGACAGAGGGTTTGGATATGCTGGCAGTTTTGTCTGAAACCGGTAAAACCGGGGAAGCGGCTTTCCCTGTTCCTGTGTATGGTTCCATTTCCGCAGATTCAATACTGACACATGTCATGGATCACATCCTCCAGTTCTTTTATGTGTATTTCTTCCACAATGGCCTCACCGATATTTTTCAGCAGCACAAAATGAATTTTGTCTCCCTGCCGTTTCTTGTCTTTCTTCAAAGCGTCCAGAACCTTTTCTTTCTCAAGGGAGATCCGGATGGGAAGTTTCAGATTTGTCAGCAGGGTGCAGATACGATCCGCATCTTCCGGTTTCAGGTATCCTCTGCGCACCGAAAGAGCCGCAGCCACAGCCATTCCCATGCTTACGGCCTGTCCGTGAGGAATTTTTGTGATTTTTTCCACTGCATGACCGAATGTATGGCCAAAATTGAGTTTTCTGCGCTCCCCTTTTTCCTTTTCATCCCGGTTGACAATGCCGGATTTGATGCGCACGGAATCGTAAACCAGTTTCTCAATCGCGTCTGCATCCAGAGACAGGGCTTTCTTCCAATGGCTTTCCAGCCATGCAAACATGTCCGCATCTGCTATGAGTGCGTGTTTGACAATCTCGGCAAACCCGCAGAGGATTTCCTTTTCCGGCAGCGTGTTCAGCAGATTCATGTCACAGATGACAAAATCCGGCTGCCGGAAAACCCCAACCATGTTTTTGTACCCCGCGAAATTGACACCGTTTTTTCCGCCCACGCTGGCATCCACCTGGGACAGAAGCGTGGTGGACACAAATCCGAAATCCACCCCCCGCAGGTAGGTGGACGCTGCAAATCCGGCAATGTCACAGACAATGCCGCCGCCGATGCCGAGGATAAAGGCCGAACGATCCGCTTCCATCTCCAGCAGTTGCCGGAATATCTCACTTACGGTTTCCAGGGTTTTGATACCTTCGCCCGTTCCGATTTCAATCACCGGTGCATCCGGAAAATCCTTCTGATACAGATTCCGGACATTGGTATCTGTAACAATAATGATCTGTCTTTTGTCCGGAAGATATTTTCCCGCATTCCGGATATTCTCGCCCGCTAGAATGCGCGACGGGCCTGTGCTTCCATGAATTTCAAGAGTTTTCATTGCAATGCCTTTTCCTGGGGAATACGTCAGTCTGCTGCGTGCAAATATTTATTTCCCACAGAGGGCACAGAGTTTTCACAGAGGACACAGAGACTTTTTTGTGTAATCTGTGGGAAATTTTTCGCGTCTCGTTTCCACGCTCCGTGTCAATGCCGTTAAGTTAAGGAACAACCCAGCCCCTGACCCCTTCCCTTCAGGGAAGGGGGGCAGGGGGGTTGGGTTTATGAAAAAGATACAAATTTTTCTTAACTTAACGGCATTGATGCTCCGTGTGGGAACGAGTGATCCATCAGTGTTTTTGGACAAACCCGTTTTTTTCAGTTTGCCACTGAATACCGGCCGTTTCCGTTCCCGTTTCCCTTTTTCCTTGCCTCAAAATAACGGCTCAACTGATCATGGGCAGTCAGAATAAGTTGTTCGGTGGTTTCCCAGGAAATGCACTCATCTGTAATGGAAACGCCGTATTTCATGGTGGCAAGGCTCCCGGTGTTTTTCTGCGCTCCTTCACCGAGGTTGCTTTCCAGCATCATGCCCACCAGAGCGTCATTGCCGTCAATGCGCTGGTTGATGATGTCCCGCCAGACCAGAGCCTGATTCTGATATTTTTTCGCGGAATTGGCATGAGAGCAGTCCACAATGATGGCTTCCGGCAGTTTTTTGGCCTTTAACTGATCCAGAGCCTCCCGTATGCTGACAACATCATAATTGGGACGTTTTCCGCCTCTCAGCACAATATGTGCATAGGGATTTCCGGTGGTTTTCACCACTGCGGTGCGTCCGTCCTGATCAATGCCCAGAAAATGCTGGGGAGAGTTTGCGGCTATCATCGCGTTAAATGCTATATTCAAATCGCCGTCCGTGCAGTTTTTGAAACCCACCGGCATGGAAAGACCGCTGGCCATTTCCCTGTGAGTCTGTGACTCTGTGGTGCGTGCGCCAACGGCTGTCCAGCAGACCATGCCTGCGATATATTGCGGTGTGATGGGATCCAGCAGTTCTGTGGCTGTGGGAACCCCCATTTCCGTAATCTGCAGCAGCAGTCTGCGCGCGCGGCGCAGTCCTTCGATAATATCACAGGTTCCGTCCAGACAGGGATCATTGATCAGCCCTTTCCAGCCTACCGTGGTGCGGGGTTTTTCAAAATACACCCGCATGACCAGATACTGGGTGTCAGCCACTTTCCGGCTCAGTTCCAGCAGTTTTTCCGCATATTCCAGAGCGGCTTTTTCATCATGGATGGAACAGGGGCCGGTAATCACCAGCAGCCTTCTGTCTTCTTTGCGCAGGATTTTTGCAATGGCCTCCCGGCCCGCAACCACGGTTTCACTGGCCTTTTCCGTAAGCGGAAGCTCTTCTTTCAGCACGTTGGGTGAAATCAGGGGTACAAACTCTTTGACATGCAGATCGTATGTGCGTTTCATTGTGCAATGCTCTCCTTTTGGGGTTTTTGGAAAGCAAAAAGGCCGTGAAGATTTTCTCCCCACGGCCTCTGAAAACCGAAAAAGCCGTGGGCTTTTTCTGCCTACGGCTTTTTGCTGCATTTATAAAAAAATCCTCTTCAGCGCACCCCAGGCAGACATGTGGCGTAAAAAAAATAAAAGTAAAAATAAAAAAATCTGCCTGCGATAAAAGCTGCCACTGAAGTTTTTCCTTAAAAAAA
The DNA here is from genome assembly GCA_964505535.1 of uncultured Desulfobacterales bacterium. Taxonomy (GTDB): domain Bacteria; phylum Desulfobacterota; class Desulfobacteria; order Desulfobacterales; family Desulfococcaceae; genus JAABRU01. The sequence continues at coordinate 17,570 of CAZDIU010000040.1, forward strand.
TTTTTCTGTTTTGAATCTGACTACAGGATCACTGTGCGGATGTCAAGTTTTTTTTGTGATCCAGCCAAAAAATGCGGCGGTGGGGGAAAAATACTTTCTTTTTCGATCCCTGAGGTACAGAAAAACAGCGGAAGCGGAAAAGTTCTGTTGTTTCAGACGGACGGATTTCAGGTCACGCACAGCATATCTCCCTCTGCCAGGTTTTCTTTCGTTATCTTTCTGATGAGGACCCGGACAGTGCGGTTTTTCAGTTCATCCTCTCCGTCAAAAAGAACAGAAAGATACTGGGAACTGATTCCCTTCAAGCGGTCCGATGCAGCATCTCTCCGGTTTTCTGCAAGCACGTCAACGGATTTTCCGACAAAACTTTCATAAAAAAGTCTTTTCTTTTCCTTCCCCAGTTTGCGCATCTGCGCACATCTTTTCTTGACAGCGGCTGAAGGAACCTGATCCGGAAAATTCGCGGCGCGCGTTCCCCTGCGGATGGAAAAAGGAAACACATGCAGATAGGACAGAGGCAGCTCCTCCACCAGTCTGAAGGTGTTTTCAAAGGCCGACTCACTTTCTCCCGGAAACCCGATAAGGGTGTCCGCTCCAATGGCAGCGTCCGGCACAGTGTCCCGAATGAAGAGAATCAGTTGCCTGAATTCTTCCCGTGTATAAGGTCTTCCCATTTTTCGGAGAATTTCATCATCACCGCTTTGGAGTGGAATATGGAAATGTCTGCAGAAACGATCTGATCCCGCAATGAGCCGGATCATCTCTCTGCTCAGTTCATGGGGTTCTATGGAACTGAGCCGCACCCGATCCATCAAAGCCTGCTCCTCAATTTGGCAAAGCAGTTCATGCAGATCGGTTTTTGGAACCAGATCATGACCATAGCAGCCCACATGAATGCCGGAAAGCACCACTTCCTTAAATCTGGCATCTGCAAGTTTCCGAATACTGTCCAATACATCCGCTGCGGGCATACTGCGGCTCCGCCCCCTGGCATAGGGAACAATGCAGTAGGAACAGAAAGCATTGCACCCGTCCTGTATTTTCAGAACAGGCCGGGTGCGATCTCCAAAACCCGTGAGAGGGAACTGTCCGAAATGCTGCTGCAGACTGACCTCAGTGACAATCGTCAAAGGGGAAATCGGGATGTTCCAGATCAGGGAAAGAGCACGCTGAGGAATTTCATGTTTGTGACTGTGACCGATAATATAAGAAACACCAGTGATTTTCTTCAATGCTTCCGGCTCGGTCTGGGCATAGCATCCGGTCACGGCAATGCAGGCTCCGGGACAGGCCCGGATGATCTGCCGCACAGCCTGACGGGACTGCATCGCGGCCCTCTGTGTGACAGTGCAGGTGTTGACAATGCACAAATCCGCGTTTTCCTCTTCTGACACGGGAAGCCATCCCGCTGCATCCAAAGATCGGGCAATGGCCTCGGATTCGCACTGGTTTACCCTGCAACCAAGCGTGATAATAAGGTATTTGTACGGCATGACAAATGCTGTCCGCCTCCTTTTTTATATTTTTTATGACGAAAAATATGTATATTAAAGAAATTTTCTTGAAAATTCAATAAGATTTATTATATAATATTTTTGTTTTGCTGAATTCTGAAAAAACGGCAGATCCAAAAATTTCAGAATGAGTGCGGATGTGAAGGATCGTCAAATACTGCCTGCTGCGCAGGGGGGCTTCCGCACTCCGGAGGAACGAATCTGAAACTGATCTGCTGAAAATCCGTATCGGCCTATTTATCGGAGCAGGTTTTATGATCAGAAAAATTATTTCAGGAGCCCAGGACGGAGTGGAGCAGGCAGCTCTGGATGTCGCCCGCAGTCTGTATCTGAGTTTTGGCGGATGGATACCCCGATCACAGGCACAGGAAGACAGTGAGTTGGCAAAAAACTTCCGACTCAGCACAGTGGATTCAGATGATCGGGCCCACGCTGTGGAACAGAACATTCTGGAATCGGACGGGGTTCTGATAATCACCATGGGGGATCCCGGAGGAAATGCAGACACGGCTCGGCATTTGGCCGAACATCACGGCCTTCCGTTTTTGTATATTGATATGGAGCGGCTTCCGGCTTTTGAGGCGGCAAAACGGATCGAAGCCTGGATTGCTGAATACAGCATAGAGGTTCTCTGCATAACCGGTTCCAGGGATATGCCCCATACAAATGTCCATAAAATCACAACCGATATTCTGGAAGTGGTTTTTCAGTTGCATCTGATGGACCCCCATCACTATGAAAATGGCAGAGAATATCAATCCGGTGAAGCGGAAAGGCGTCTGGAAGAGTTTATCCGGATTCCCCGGACCGTCAAAGAGGCGGTTGATTATCTGGTGCTAAAACTCAATTTTCAGGATCGCACCCGGATTGCCAATATGCAGGAAAAACGGCTTCCGGAACTGATTCTGGCTCTCGAAGACATCATCCGGGATGAATTCCGCCTGTGGGGGGCCAATGATCCCCTGATCAAAGACTGTCAGGCACTTGCAGAAACAGATGAGGAAGAACCCGAAGAAGTAATCAGCCGTGCGCTGTGGCTCCGGCTTCGGAAATCCGGCAATGTGCTGCGTGTGGTGAAATAAGGTACAGGGATATCCGGATTCTCTGCTCATGAATGGCTTTATCCATTGGTTAACATACTGATGTTATGAAGAATGTTTAACTTCAGAAATCGGTACTGACCGCGCAGAAACCGAATTTCTGATTCCTGAAAAGGCTGCATAGGCTCAGTAACCCGGATGAGATCCATATGGATCTGACAAGTCTGGAAATTTCCTTTTATTCCTGAAATCCGATATTATGAGAAAAATTGTCTTCTTTACGGATCAAAAGAGCATTTGGATGAAAACCGGCAGGTTATCCGAAAAGGTCTGACTCTGCTGTCCGCGATTGCTCCGGATGTGGGGTATTGAAACAACCAGAACAGTTTTTCTGTCCGAAACCCTGAGGGTTTTGAAAACCCTCAGGGTTTGAAACAGTTTATTTTGTTACAGACTCTGACAGCATAAAAAAAATCCTGTCTTTGCCGCATCACCCTTGGACAGAAAGGAGGCTGCCATTTTTTTATTTTCCCCAATCTGCCGCATATCTTTCTGATTCCTCCCAAATTGAATTCTTTAATTTCAGATAGTTGAGCGCCCCCTGCCAAAACCGGGAAAATATTCCCTAACCTTTTATATTAACAAAAGATATTTTTCTTTTGACAAATCCCCTGCATTTCCTGTAAACAGCCTTCCGCAATTTTTTCAGACTGAAAACTGCCCGGTTTTCTGCATAAAATTTTCTTTACCGGAAGGTATCAGGGCTGAACATACACAACAACCTGTGGAGAGGTATCATGAAATATGACAGATGATTCCGTTTTTTCGGACAGTTCAGGACTGGAGGATTTCTATCGTGAAATTCACAGACAGACAAATATTTTCAAACTTGCCACCGGTATCCGCTGTCTTCCCGGATGCGGAAACTGCTGCGAAAATCCGAATGTGGAGGCAACTGTGCCGGAAATGTATCCTGTGGCAATAGAGATTTTCCGTGAGAAAAAAGAAGATGAGGTGATTGCAGCCATAGAGTCCAAAACCTTGCAGGGAGACAGAACCTGCGTATTTTATGTTCCGGATCCGGAAATTCCCGGAAACGGCAAATGCACCCGATATCCCTGCCGGGCGCTGGTGTGCAGACTTTTCGGTTTTGCCGCCCGGAGAAACAAGTTCGGGAACAAAGAATTCAGTCCGTGCAGAAAGATCAGGGAAGAATTTCCGGATTTGGTTGAAAATGCGCATAAATCCGTAGCCTGCGGACTGGAAATTCCCGTGTATCAGGACAGCTTTTTCCGTGTGGCCTCTCTTTTTCCGGACAGGGGAACCCGTACCCTGCCCATCAATGAGGCCATTCTGCAGGCTTTGGAAATCATATGGTGGAAAAAGCCCCTTGATTTTGAATATGCAAAGGCATCCTGATATGGTGTCAACCCTGACTTTGTGATCCCGGCAGCACAGAAAAACCGGATTTTTCAAAAAAAATCCGGTTTTTTTGAAAATCAGAAACGCAGAAATGACAGAGCATCCATCTGCCGCAACCATTGGCAGAGGAAAAATCCGCTGTTTTTTTTATCATTTCCTTGACAAAAGTTATGAAAGGACTATAATACCGTGCCAATCAATAAAGGTCTGTCTGTTTCGGTCGGCCGGTTTCGTTCTGAGGGGAAAAACCATTTGTCATGTCTGTCCCTGAAAGTGGCAACCTGAGGTATGAAACTGAGAGAATTTTCTTTTGAAAGGAGGGTGTGTCACAATGGCAGATGGTGTGGTAAAATGGTTCAGTGAGAAAAAAGGCTACGGTTTCATCGAGCAGAAGAACGGGCCTGATGTTTTCGTTCATCATTCCGGAATCAACGGAAGCGGTTTCAAATGCCTGTATGAAGGCAACCGCGTCACCTTTGATATTGAGCAGGGCAAAAAAGGCCCGTCCGCAGTGAATGTCACTGTATTGGCCTGACAATTTCAGGTCACAGTCAAACCCTGAGGGTTGGGAAAACCCTCAGGGTTTTTTTTGGATAATCCAGGTTTCCTCTGTACGAAAACACATCCTCTCTTATACCAATTCCCCATTGATCTGAAACACAGGTTTTTCTGAACAACCGGATTTTTCAAAAAAATCCGGTTTTTTGAACACACGAAAACTTCTCATCATTTCACATCCGGGAGAAGAGGCGCTGACCGCGGATACAGGCCGGGTGTGGGTTGTAAATATTCAGGAAAATGTTTGTCCCGGAAAGCAAACGGGTTTGATGCCACACTCTTCTGTCGGAAACTAACGCGTGACAAATTTCCGGTATTCATACATCTTTGCAAAAACCTTCACAGCCCGTTCCGGCGAGGGATACAGCACGCTGCTGTATTTTCTGCCTTCCGCCCGATACACGGTCTGCTCTTCCTGGGAAAAGGAAATGCTGACCCCGTAAACCGGTTTTTCATATTTTTCCATGAGTTCCGCCATGAATGCAAGATACTGTTTTTCCATGTCTGCAATCAGGGCCACAGCCGAATTCAGAAATTCCGCTGTGTAAGAGGGATCCGCCTTCAGCGTGGAATCCGCCAGCCGCTCCAGAAGAGCCTTTCTGCCGATCAGCCCCAGATTGATGACCGCATCACAGCCTTCCCATGCCATAAGCTGTTCCAGAATGCCCCGTGCCATGTCATTGTCAAATTCGCCCACCACATCCACCGGATTGGATCTGCTCCAGTAAGGGGGAAGATATTTGTCAATTCCGGCAATGAGTTCAGAGGAAAGATCCGGAACCCCCAGACGGTATTCATCACAGAGATCTGCGGTGACCACGCCCCAGCCTCCGCCCAGGGTCATAATGGCTGCACGGTTTCCTTTGGGCAAAGGCAGAGAAGAAAATGCTGCGGAAAGATCCAGCAGATCCATGGGATATTCGGCCATTACAATTCCGGCCTGACGGCACATGGCATCAAATATTTTCGCATCCGAACTCATGGCCCCTGTATGGCTGGCAGCAGCGCGGCCTCCGGCACGGGTGCGGCCTCCCTTGAGCATGACAATGGGTTTTGTCTTTCCCATGCGCTGCGCGGTTTCAAAAAACCGGCGTCCGTTTTTCACGCTTTCCACATACAGCATGACATTTTTGGTGATTTTGTCAACCTCAAAACTTTCCAGATAATCCTCAATGGCAATCATGCCCTCATTTCCGGAACCCACAAAGCCCCGTATCCCGATTTTCTGTTTTTCCGCATAAGCCAGCAACTGGGTTCCCATATTGCCGGACTGTGCCACAACCCCCGTATCCCCGGCTTCAGGCCATACATGGCTGCCGGTGCAGTACAGTCGGATATGGGGATTGCACACGCCCATCGTATTGGGACCGACAATGAGAATGCCCGCAGCACGGGCTTTTTCCATGAGTTCTTTTTCGAGCTTTCTGCCTTCCTCCCCGGTTTCGGCAAACCCGGAGGTGATGAGCAGCATATTGTGTATGCCTTTTTCCGTAAACTGGGGAATCAGCGCAGGAACCCGTGCAGCCGGAATTGTCACCACCGCGAGATCCACAGGTTCCGGAATATCCTCTACCGAAGGATAGACCTGCCGTCCCGCGATGGTTCCCCCTTTGGGGTTGACCAGCCATATTTTTCCCTCATAGCCTCTGGAGATGGTGATGGACAGAAGGTTCTGCCCCCATTTTCCCAGTTGTGCGGACGCGCCCACAAAAGCAATGGATCGGGGATGAAAAAAACGTCCCATCCGCACGGGGTCCACCGGAGACAGAAATGCTTTTTCCTTTTGGGTCTTACGGACAATAATCAGCGCATCTGCCGCACAGACTTCACCCGATGCCTGCACCAAAAGCGGATTGATGTCAATTTCTGCCACTTCCGGATGTTCCATTGCAATGCGGGAAAGTCCCATGAGTGTATCAATAATCTGCTCCCGGTCTACGGCTTTCTCGCCCCGGAATGCGCCAAGAAGCGATTCTGCCCGGATTTCCCCGATCATTTCGGAAGCATCTGCTATGGTTAAAGGCGCGAGACGGAAGACCGCATCTGAAAATGCCTCGGTGAAAATTCCCCCAAGACCGAACATGACCACCGGCCCGAACTGATCATCGCGAAACAGCCCCGCGACAAATTCCCGTTTCCCTGAAAGATACGGCTGAATCAGAAAGCCTTCCAGTTTGTCTCCTGCGTTCTGCGCAACCGAAAGAGCGGCCTGTCTCACAGATTCGGGGTCTCTGAGGTTCAGATGGACAAGTCCCAGTTCTGTCTTGTGCAAAAGAGAGGCTCCCGTGCCTTTGAGTACAGCGGGAAAACCTGTTTCCTGCGCAGCCTTCTCAGCCGCATCCGCATTTTCCGCAAATATATTTTTCACAACCGGTATGCCGTATTCCCTGAGAAAGGCTCCGGATTCCCGTTCACTGAGTGCACCCTTTTCCGATTTTTCCGCTTTTTTCAGCAATGCTCCGATATTCACATTTCGCTCCTTCATGTGTCTGTGCCACTCTGCTCTGTCATTCTGTTTCAGATTTCACATACAGCATTCACACAGAAAATGGGGACTGAACACGGATGCCCCAATTTCTTCAGTGCTTCGCTTATACCGATTCGCCATTGGTTTGATCCGATATTGCGGTTCCGTCTGTGCAAAAAACCGCTCCGCTTAATTTTTGCACTCCTCCGTTTCATCCCGTGACAGTATCAAATCAATGGCGAATTGGTATTAAACTGCCGCGATGGACATTTATATGAAAATATCCTTATTTCATTATTCAGGTCAAGGATTTTGTCAGGAAAGAAAGAGAGGGGATGCAGGGGAGCCGGAACAGTGGGCAGGATTGCAGGTCAGCAGAAAAGACAGACCACCGGTATCTGCATTTTCATATCCAGCGCACGGCAAGCGGATCATAATGCAGGGGGACAGTCCTGCCCGGATACAGATGAAGATTCCGGATGTCTGCTTCTGTAAGAGGGATTGTCATGAGAATACTGCCGGTGCGCACGGCAGTGAGAATGCAGCCGCTGCTTTTTTCCAGAGTCATTCGTGAAACAGTTCCTTCCATACAGTACAGACCTTTGTGCCCGGTTTTTTCCTCAATCGCTATTTTCAGCGATTCCCGCGGAAAAACCGCGACCGCATGTTCATGGGGCGGTTTGGACACCACAAGGGACGGATGTCCCGGCACCGGCTTTTCCCACAAATTCCCTTTCCCCGGAAGCCAGGGACCGAACACAATGCTTTCATGGCCGGAACCGAAAATGCGGCCTTTGAAAATATGAAAAACCGGATCACAGACCTCATGGAGCCATTGCAGATCATGACTGGCAATCACAATGGTGGTTCCCCATTCTGCACGGGCCTGCAGGGCGATTTCCTTGATCCGCTGAATGCTTGCGGCATCCACGCTGGCTGTGGGTTCATCCAGCAGCAGGACTTCGGGCCGGAGAGCCAGCCGCGCGGCCAGCGCCACCCGCTGGGTTTCTCCCCCGGAAAGTTCATGCCAGTGCCGATGTCCGAACTGCGCGGGATCAAGCCCCACCCGGTGCAAAGCCTCGGATGCACGCTGCTCAGGATTTTCAATCTGTTTTCGCAATTGCAGACCGTACATCACATTTTTCCATACGGATCGCTTCATCAGATACGGTTTCTGCGGCAAAAGGGATACATGGGAAAGCACGGCCGGAGAAAAGGGTTTTTCCGCCTTTCCGTTATACAGAATCTCGCCCGCACATGGGGCATCAATGAATCCCAGCAGACGCAGAAGCGTGCTTTTGCCGCTGCCGTTGGGTCCCATGAGTCCGACAATCGAGGATTTGCCAATTTCCAGTTCCGGAATTTCCAGCACCGGCTGGCCGTTGTAAAAATGCCGCAGATGGCGGATGGTGTAGACGGACATATCGGAATTCATCAGCGTTTTCTCAGAAAAGACAGGGAAATATTTACGGCAAAAGCAATGGAAAGCAGGATCAGTCCCAATGCAATGCCCATCTCAAACATGCCTTTGTTGGTTTCCAGCGCAATGGCAGTGGTGACAGTCCGGGTGTGCCATTTGATGTTTCCGCCCACCATCATGGAAATGCCCACCTCGGTTGTCACCCGGCCGTACGCGTTGATTGCGGCTGCCAGAATGCCGAAGCGCGATTCCCACAGACTGCTGAAAAACAACTGCCTGCGATCCGCTCCCAGAGAGATAAGGGTTATCCGGAGATCAGCGTCCATGTTTTCCACCGCGGTGGCAGTCAGGGCAATGACAATGGGAAGGGCCAGCAGGGTCTGACCAATGGCAATTCCGGGAAGAGTGAAAAGAATTTCCATATCTCCCAGCGGGCCTTTGCGGGAAAGAAAGGCATAGACCATCAGACCGATAAAAACCGTAGGCAGAGCCATAAAGGTGTCCACCACCAGACGGATGCGTTTTTTCCCCGGAAACTCTGTATATCCAAGCAGAAAACCCGCGGGAATGCCCATGCTCAGACTTGCCAGCATGGAATAAGCGGAAACCCGGAGTGTGGCATATATGGCGGAAAAGGTTTCCGCATCTCCGGAAAGCAGCAGTTGAAAGGCTTTCAAAAATCCTTCAAGAAAATATTGCATAGGGGTGTCAGGTGTTCGGTGTTCAGTGTTCGGTGTCAGGTGTTCGGTGTCAGGTGTTCGGTGTTACCTGACACCTGACACTCTGACACCTTATACCTCATTTGGCATTGGGTGTAAACAATGCCTTGTCAAGGAGTTTGAAATCTCCGATGAGCTTCTGTGCCTTTTCTCCGCGGATCCAGTCCGAGAATTTTTTTGCCAAGTCCGCTTTG
>CAZDIU010000041.1:0-26026 GCA_964505535.1 uncultured Desulfobacterales bacterium
TTTTATTGCCTTTTTTCCACCTTAGCACATTGTCCGAATTTTGGGGTACATTATAAACTTCACTAAGAATTGTTGTGTTTATTGAAGGCATTGTAGCGCCAACAGCAATTCTTCTTATAGTTTCCCTGAAATTTTCTTGTCCAAAATAAAATAATAAATACTTTGGATTAACTAAATTTTTATTTGCTCTAACTCTTAGACACCGACCAGAGAACATCCAGCCATCTTCATACTTACTTACATAAGCTCGCCTATCAACAGAACCAACACGACTAAATACAATATCGCCTTCTTCCAACGTGTATTTAATCAACCTTTGTTTATCTTCATCTCCTACCATTGGTAACTTATTGTGAAGAATTTTATTTTCACCCAAATGTTCAACAGTAATAATTGGTGTTCCAAATGCTTTATAATCTCTTTGATGTAATTGACTACCAAACGGCCCCGTTTGAATATCCGCTACATCCCCCAACTTGCATTCCCTCCACTCACTCATACCATCTTCACCTTTCCCAAATTCTCCAGAATCAGGGCATTGAGATTTGCTTCTTCCTGCAACTGGGCTTCAAACTCTGCTTTCAGGCTGGTAAACCGTTCTTTGAAATCAAAATCATCCTCATCATCCGCAAGCCCGACATATCTTCCCGGAGTCAGAACATAATCCAGTTCCCGCACCCGCTCAATGCTTGCAGAATTGCAGAAACCTTTGATGTCCTCATAGGGTGAATCACCATTCATCCCTGCAGGCTTTCGCCAATTGTGATAAGTCCGGGCAATTTTCTGAATGTCTTCGGATGAAAGCTCCCGTGTTCTGCGGTTAATCAGATGCCCTTCGTTTCTGGCATCAATAAACAGAATTTCGTCAATACGGCTGCGGAATTTGCCATTTGCCTTGTTGCGGCTTAAAAACCACAGACAGGCCGGAATCTGGGTATTCAAAAACAGCTTGGCAGGCAGATTGACAATGCAATCCACCAGCCGGGCTTCAATCATGGCTTTGCGGATTTCACCCTCGCCCGAAGTTTTGGATGTCAGCGATCCCTTTGCCAGAACAAACCCGGCCATTCCGCTGGGGCTTAAATGATAAAGAAAGTGCTGTATCCATGCGTAATTTGCATTTCCCGAAGGCGGAACCCCGTATTTCCATCTGCCGTCTCTGCGCAGGAGATCGCCGGACCAGTCGCTGTCGTTAAAGGGCGGATTGGCAATCACAAAATCCGCTTTTAAATCTTTGTGGGCATCGTTTAAAAAAGAACCCTCATTGTTCCATTTGACCTGGGAACTGTCAATGCTGCGGATGGCAAGGTTCATCTTTGCCAGCCGCCATGTGGTCTGATTGCTTTCCTGCCCGTAAATGGAAATGTCATCAACCCTGCCCTGGTGTCTGGTGACAAATTTTTCAGACTGAACAAACATTCCGCCTGAACCGCAGCAGGGATCAAAGACTCTGCCTTTGTAAGGCTCAAGCATTTCTGCAAGCAGTTCAACAACGCTTCGGGGCGTATAAAACTGACCGCCTTTTTTCCCTTCGGCCAGAGCAAACTCACCCAGAAAATACTCAAACACATGCCCCAGCACATCCGCGCTGCGGGCTTTGGCATCACCGAGTGCAATATTTCCAACAAGATCAATCAGTCCGCCAAGATTTGCCGGGTCAAGATTTCCTCTGGCAAACACTTTGGGCAGCACATCTTTCAGCGATGGATTTTCTTTTTCAATGGCATCCATCGCGTTATCAGCATCTTTGCCGATGGTTGGCTGTTTTGCTTTTGATTGGAGATAGGACCAGCGGGCAGTTTCAGGCACAAAGAAAACATTTTCCGCTTTGTATTCGTCCCTGTCTTCGGGATCTGCTCCGGCATAATCCCCTTTGCCGCTTTTCAGTTTTGCATATAATTCCTCAAAGGCATCAGAAATGTATTTCAGAAAGATCAGACCCAGAACAATGTGCTTGTATTCAGCGGCATCAATATTTTTTCTGAGTTTGTCTGCGGCCTTCCAGAGCTGTTTTTCGATTGGTTCCTGTTCACTGCTGTTTTTTTTGGCTTTTGCCATTTGCTTTTCTCCGATTTCTTATCAAATTGCATGAGTGAATTCAACCCTCAATTCGCAATGTCTCCGTAGGGGCGACCGGCCGGTCGCCCGTACAATTGGGGTTCCGATACGGGTCGTCCCTACGATGGTCGTTCCGCCAATGGCCGTTCCGGCCGGTCGCCCCTGCAGTGGGCGGATTATCTTTTGGAAAATCCCTTACCCCCCTGCCGGTGGAAGATGACAGATTTTTTCTGCATTGTCAGTCTGTCTGATCCCGTGCCCAGGATTTCTGTCAAACCCGAACCCATTCCGGTGCTTTCATTCTGCCCCGGCTTATGTCCCGCATATGCAAATCTTTTATGACTTCGCAGAGATTTCCCTTCTGATCATGCAGACAAATATCAAAAACCAGCACCTGCGCATCATACTTCATCGGTATGCATCTGGCCTTGTAAGATTCATTCATGCGCGAGGGGCGTATGATATGCCTTGCCCCAAGTCCCACAGGAAAGGCCACAATTCCCGCATACCGCTGTCCCCATGCACAGGCCGCGTGAAAGGCCGCATCAGCAGGAAAGGGGGAACCCAGAGGATTTTTTGAAAAATTTTCCGGAAAATCAGAAAGATGAGACGGACATCCCCGAACCGTTGCCGCTGCCTGTTTTTCCGTGAGAATCAGACTGCCGGTGATATTCTGATAGGCCGGGCCAAAGGGAACCAGTTGTGCGTAAACCTGATCGCACGGAATTTCAAAGCGGTCTTTGGCATTGGCAGTTTCAGGCATTTGGAAAGTGATGTCCTCCGGTTCCGGCAATCTTTCATCCGCTGAAAAATGCAGTGCCACATGCTCTTTGACACGGGTGATGCCGGTTTTTTCCGAATGAATCCGGGTGATGAGTCTGGAGACAATCTCTGTTTCATTCAGGATTTCCAGATGATGAATGACCGGAATGCTTTCCCTGTCCGGAGGAATCATAAGAAATCTGTCAAAATCTGCTTTGAAGATATGCCGCACCTGAATTTCGGGCATAAGGGAGTGTGCGGATTCCGCCAGAATCCGCATGGCTTCGACCGAAGGAAACACGGCCTTTCCCATAAAGCGGTGATCCTGAAACCAGGGGGGAAGAGGCAGGTCAAAGCACACCTGCATGTGCTGGGCTACTGGGGAAAGTTTTTCCATAAAAGAAGTGTTTTTTCATCCACGCCCACAGGGATTCCGGAGGCATTGGTCGCACAGTGCCGGGTAAATCCTTTGCACACAATATCCCCGGTTTCCTCATGGGTGATGACATAATCAAAGCGGAGTTTCACCCGTTCCAGTTCTGAAGGCCGGGTATGGATAAACATTCCGTCATCATAATGCAGCGGACTGTAATAACTGAGTTCCACCTGTATGATGGGATAGATGTAACCGCTTTCCTCAATTTTCCGGTAGGGATAGGCCGCATCCCGCATCAGACTGGCGCGCCCCATTTCAAAATAGCGAAGATAATTGGCATGATACACCACCTGGGATCGATCAGTGTCTGCATACAGCACCCGGCTGCTGCAACGGTGCCAAATCTGTCCTTCGGTTCTGTCCCGCACATAGGATTGACGGTCTTTCAGAATTTCCGGAATAAAAGGCTTTGGTTTCATAAATTTTTTACTTATACCAAATTGCCATTGCGTTTACAGTGTTTTCCTCAACTTTTGTCCTTTATGACTGTGCAAAAAACCGCTTCGCTCAATTTTTGCACTCCTCCGGGTCAACGTTTGGTATTACACGCCTTTAAACACAATGCAGCAGTTGGTTCCCCCGAATCCAAAGGCATTGGAAAGGAAAAATTCATAATTCTGGCGTCTGGCAAGGTTGGGAACCACATCAATGTCAGACAGAGCCGGGTCAGGGATATGATTCACCGTGGGCAGAAACCAGCCTGTCTGCATTCCCTCAATTCCCAAAGCTGCCTCAATCGCGGCGGCCGCTCCCAGTGTGTGTCCAATCTGGGATTTGTTGGAAGAAACAGGAATATGCTCCATATGACGGCCAAACACGGTTCGCAGGCATTCAATTTCCGTCAGATCGCCCCGCGGGGTGGATGTGCCGTGGGCATTGACATAGTGCATATCTCCGGGCTGAATCTGCGCATCCTCAAGCGCCTCACGGATGGCGCGGATGATGGTTTGCGGATTGGGCTGCGTGAAATGATGCGCGTCTGAGGTCCATCCAATGCCCAGAACTTCCGCTTTGGGTTTCAGTCCGTAAACCGGCAGCATTTCCTCAGCCGCGAGCACCAGCACTCCTCCCCCTTCGGAAAGCACCATGCCTTTGCGGTCAATGCTGAAAGGACGGGAAGCCTGCGCGGGATCAGCAAAAGCCCGATCCCCTTCCACGATTTTGACGGTGGCATTCATATTGGCAAAACCGTGTATGATTTCCGGCATCAGACAGGTGTCTGCGCCTCCGGCCAGAACAAAATCACAGTCTCCGTCCCGGATCATCCTTGCTGCAATGCCAATGGCATGGTTGCCGGAAGCACAGGCTCCCTGCGGGGAAAAAATCGGGCCTGTGAATCCCATGAGCATTCCTGCCTTGCCTGATGGCAGATTGGCGCAGAGATTGGGCAGCAGGTAGGGACTGACCTTGAAGGGGCCTTTGGTAAGATAATTGTCCATGGCAATGCGGAAGGCATCTGTGCCGTTTAACGCGGAACCAATCAGGCATCCGGTGCGGGGCCCGGTTTCCTTTGTGATTTCCAGCCCGGCATGTTCCAAAGCTGCTTTGCACAGGGCCATAATCAGGATCACAAACCCCGCATTCCAGTTGTATACTTCCTTGCGATCCGCAAAATCCAGAGACAGGGGATCCCAGTCCGGTATCTCGCCCACCACATTGCTGAGAGAATTCACCTGACACCGGGTCACTTTCCGGAAACCTGCTTCCCCTCTGACTGCGCGCTGCCATGTTTTTTCAAAGGTGGCTCCCAAAGGTGTGGCCGCAGCATAACCAATCACAAATACCCGTCTGTTTTTCGGTGCTTTCATAAGTTCTTATACGGTGTCATTTATGCGAATTAAGAGATTCCGGCAGGATTTGACAACTTTCTGAAAGTTGTCAAACCGGTTCAAATGTCTTCGCATCATTTGTTGTAAAGTTCCTCGGAAAGAATAACGGCTTCGGCCACCTCCCGCATGGATTTGCGGGAATCCATGCTCTGGCGCTGCAGCCAGCGGTAGGCCTCCTCTCCTTTCATATTGCGGCGGGTCATGATGATTTCCTTTGCCCTGTCCACCCGTTTCCGGGTTTCCAGTTCCTCCCGGATAACCTCGGTTTTGACCATCAGTTCCGTATTCAGAATGGCAACTGCGGCCTGATTGGCCACAGCCGTAATCAGGTTCACCTCGGTTTCAGAAAAATCATGGGGTTCGGAAGTGAAACAGTTCAGCACACCGATGACTTTCTGATTTTTCAGTTTCAGGGGAACCCCGATCATGGACACCAGACCGAGTTTGGCGGCCATTTCCTTTTCTTTGAATTTCTCATTTTTCAGCACATTGGAAATGACAAGGGGTTTTTGGGTTCTGATTACCTGACCCACCACGCCCTCATCGAGGTGAAGCACCCTGTCCTGCACATATTCCGGCTCAATGGACTGGGTGGCCTTCAGGCGGATGAGAGGCGGCTTTTCACTTTCATCCACCATCCACAGGGAGCAGATGGCCGTATTGGTGACTTTGGCTGTGACCATGACAATCAGTTTGAGCAAATCTTCCACAAAGATGTCGGAAGTGATGGCCCGGCTGATGTTCATGAGCGCCCTGATATATTCATCATATGTTTTCTGACTGATTTTTTCCATGAACATGACCTATATATGAAAAACAAATTCTTTTCAACACCGTACCTGCATGATTTCAAAAAAAAGCTCCTGTCAGGTTTGATGCTGAGGGGATAAGAGCGACGTCCTCAGTCTGAGAAAGCCCGGAGTGCGGAACGGAAAGTCTGTCAAAAATCGCATGCTCCCGAACATTCTGTCTGACACTCCTGTCTGAAGCAGACAGTGTTTCGTGTCAAAAATGTATATACAAAAATCCCTTCATCGTGTAAAGATTCAGGTGTCAGGTGTTTGGTGTCAGGTGTTCGGTGTCAGGTGTTCGGTGTCAGGTGTTCGGTGTCAGGTGTCAGGTGTTCGGTGTTCGGTGTTCGGTGTTCGGTGTCAGGTGTTCGGTGTCAGGTGTTCGGTGTTCGGTGTCAGGTGTTCAGGGACAAATCTGAAAAGTGACAACTGACAACTGATAACTGTTCACTGATAACTGAACAGGGGAGGCGGCATGTACCGGAACAATTATATCGTTTCGCTTCAGTCAGAAATTGCGGAAATGGTGGCAGAGCATTTTACGCCCATCGCTCTGCGGTACGGATATGCGGAAATGCCGTTGGAAACCCATATCCGATGGCGACCCATGGTGCTGATCATCGGCAATTATTCCTCGGGAAAATCCTCTCTGATCAATGAATTTCTGGGGGCAAAGATTCAGGATACGGGACAGGCTCCCACGGATGACTCTTTCACCGTACTGACCTGGGATGATTCGGTTCCGCCGGAAAAAGGCATACAGGTGACAGAGGAACGGGACGGAAAGGCGCTGCTCAATGATCCGGAGTTTCCCTTTGCGACCCTGAAAAAACAGGGACAACGCTTTGCCGCACATTTCCGGCTGAAAAAAATCAATTCCCCTTTTCTCAGGGATCTGGCCATAGTGGATACCCCCGGAATGCTGGACAGCATCACGGAAAGGGATCGGGGTTATGACTATCAGGAAGTCATAGCGGATCTGGCGCAGAAAGCCGGGCTGGTGCTCGTGCTTTTTGATGCGCACAAGGCCGGAACTGTCCGGGAGGCATACAAAAGCATACGGGAGACTCTGGCAGCAGCCACATTTGAGGACAGAATCATTTTTGTGCTCAACCGCATTGATGAATGCTCCTCTTTCAGTGATCTGCTCCGGGTTTACGGAACGCTCTGCTGGAATCTGTCCCAGATTACCGGCCGCAAGGACATTCCCATGATCCGACTGACCTATTCTCCCAATGCTGCCCGTTCCTCCGGTATGGCAGGGCCTGAGTATCTTCCGCTTCTGGAAAATCAGCGGGAGGATCTCAGACAGGCCGTCCTGCAGACTCCTCTGCGCAGGCTGGATCACCTGGCCACATTTGTGGAGGTTCACGGGGAACGACTGTGCCATTATCTGGAGGCGATGCTCTCTTTCCGCAGGGAACAGCGGACTTACCGGTTCAGAAGAATTTTCACAGGCGCGTTAAGCAGCACACTTGCAGGCTGTGCCACAGTTTTCTCCCTTATGGTTATCGGGCTGGGAATGTCACCGGAAATCATGGCCGGAGCAATGGCGGGCATTGGCGGAATCACCATGATGTTCTGGATGAGCCTGATTCAGGGAAGACTGGAACGCAGTTTCCGCAGGAAACGGCTGGAGAACATTGACACCCTCACGCGGCTCGATGATCAGACCCGGAAGGACAGTTGGGAGGCCATAAGGGAATCTCTTGCGCGTCATCTGGAAAAAGAGGAACCCCCCGCCTGTTCTCTGCATGAACTTAAAAAAGACTTCCACACCATGCGCAAAACCTGTGTGCAGGCTTCCCAGGAAATCCGGGAGGCTCTCAGCGAACTGGCTGAAATACCGGAGGATGATGAAGCAGATGGATCTGCTGAAGCAGGGGCAGCCGATCAAATCCCCTGATTTCTCGGTCAGCAGATCAGAGAACGATTCCTCCGCATGGATTGCTGTCAGGAATTGCGCATTTCAAAAAAATTTCGGTTAACCGGCTTCCCTGGGCTGACGGTCTGGGGATCAGCCGGATTTCTTCCCAACTGTATAAACAAAAAATGGCAGTGGGTCAAATCCGTTGATTACTGTCTCCCTTCCCCTGATGGAGGCAGGGCTGTTGACTAAAGTGGGAGTTACGCAGTTGGCTGAAAAACCCTGAGGATTTTCAAAACCCTCAGGGTTTGGTAAGTGGGATTTTTTAAGCAACTGCGTAATTCCTGTAAAGCAAAAAATTCCCCTCCCCTGATCCCTTTCGTGAGGAGAGGGGCATTTTCAGCGGATTTGATCCGCTGCCCAAAAAATTAATTGTTAAGGCATATTGTATTTTTCATGATCCGGTTTTTGATTTGACATCTGAAGCAGTTTTCGGTAGATATATGGAAATGAAGGGGAGGAATTGACTTCCTCCTGAGCACAACGATTTGAAAACGCGGAGATAAATCAAATGGAGATGCTGAAAAAATATCCGGCCGTCTGCCTGGGAGTGGGAATCACCCTTGTTTTTCTGGCAATGAATCTGGCCGGAATCGGTTTTCTTGAGAATCTGGAACTGGCTTTTTATGATCTTCGCATGAAATACAGGGAGGTCCCCGCTGATTCGGATGAAATCACAGTGGTGGATATTGATGACAAATCCATTGAAAAACTGGGAAGATGGCCCTGGCCCCGTTCCGTGATTGCCAGGGGACTGGAGAAAATTGCACAGGGCAAACCCAAAATCATCGGTCTCAATGTGCTTTACAGCGAATCGGAAGACAGCAGCGGGATCAGGCAAATCAGAACCTTGATTGAAATGGTGGAAAAATCCGGAAATGCTGATCCCGCCCTGCTGAAGACCATGAAACTGTCTTTGGAGGAACTGGACAATGACAGCAAACTGGAAGCCGCGCTTGCCTCTGCCGGAAATGTGGTGCTGCCGGTTTCCCTGAAGGAAACAAGCATACAGAGCGGAGCCCGGAAAGAGGAAGATCCGGAACTGATCCAGCGGGCCATTGACAGCGCACGCGTGGATACCGGATCCGGGGATGCCCGTTTCGCGGATGAAATCCTGCGGCCTGTTCCGGTCTTTCTGAAAAACGCGGCAGGCATCGGTCATGTGAATCTGGTCTATGATATGGACGGAAAGGTGCGGGGAGATATTCTGCTGTACCGGTACCGGGACATTTACATCCCCTCCTTTCCCCTGAGTCTTGCTGCTTTTTATCTGGATATTCCTGTGGAAGGCATACAGGCAAAGCCCGGAGCCTCAATTGATCTGGATAAAACGGTCAGTATTCCGGTTACACAGGACACCATACTGCTGACCTGTTTCAAAGGCGGGGATCAGACATTCAAAAGCCATTCTTTTTCCGACATTCTTTCCGGAGAAATCCCGGCAAGAGTGTTTCAGAACAAAATTGTTCTGATTACCCCCACGGCCTCAGGGACCCTCAATCCCATCAGCACACCGACTGCCCAGCGGATGAGCGTGGGCGAATTCACAGCCAATGTCATCTGGTCTGTTCTGCACAGACAGTTCATCCGGGCTCCCTCATGGGACAGATATGCGGAATGGGCGCTGATACTGATTGTGGGTGCGCTGATCAGTCTGGTGCTTCCCCGAATGAAAGCTGCCATTGCCGGTCTGACATTTGGGACTGTTGTGCTCCTTCTGGTCGGTGTCTCCTTTTATCTGTTCACCTCAGCAGGTGTCTGGATGAAGGTCACCTATCCGGTCCTGCAGCTCATTGCAGGTTATATCGGTGCGGTTTCCATCAACTTTTTTGTCACCGAGGCCGGAAAGGAAAAGGTGGAGGGCGAATCCGCGGAAACCAACCGGATGCTGGGTCTGTCCTTCCAGAGTCAGGGAATGCTGGATATGGCCTTTGACAAGTTCCGCAAAGTGCCGGTGGATGACGCGACCAAGGATCTGCTCTACAATCTGGCTTTGGACTATGAACGCAAACGCCAGTACAACAAGGCCGCATCCGTATATGAGTATATTGAGAAATATGATCCCGGATACAAAAACATCTCCCAGAGAAGGCAGAAGCTGCTCCAGGCCAGTGAAACCATGGTCTTTGGGGACGGATTCCTCAGCGGAACCGCAGGCGGGGATCCGCTGCTGGCCGGTGCAGAGGGTGGAACCCGTCCCACCCTGGGCCGGTATGAGGTCATAAAGCAGCTTGGCAAGGGCGCAATGGGAATTGTCTATCTGGGACAGGATCCGCGCATCAACCGCACCACTGCCATCAAGACCTTCCGCTTCACTGATGATTTTGAGGCAGAAGAAGCGGAAAAGATGAAACAGAAATTCTTCCGGGAGGCCGAAAGTGCGGGCAAACTCTCCCATCCCAATATTGTCAGCATCTATGACGCGGGAGATGAGCACGATCTGGCCTACATTGCCATGGAATTTCTGGATGGCGAGGATTTTCAGAAATACACCAAAAAGAAAAATCTGCTGCCCATGCGCAAGGTCATTGATTATGTGGCAGATATTGCTGATGGTCTGGATTACGCTCACCAGAACGGCATTGTTCACCGGGACATCAAACCCGCGAATATCATGCTGCTCAAGTCCGGTGTGGTCAAAATCACGGATTTCGGCATTGCCAGAATCACAGCCACCTCCCAGACCCAGACCGGAGTGGTCAAGGGAACCCCGCATTACATGTCACCGGAGCAGATTTCCGGCAAAAAAGTCGACGGCCGTTCCGATATTTTCTCTCTGGGCGGAATGCTCTACCAACTGCTGACCGGGGAACTGCCTTTCCGGGGAGACAGCCCGGCTGCGCTCATGCACCAGATCATGAATATTCCCCATCCGGATCCGAAACAGTACAATCCCAAAATCATGGCCCCGCTTGTCACCATCATTGACAAGGCTTTGGAAAAAGATCGGAGCAAACGCTATCAGCGGGCAATTCACATGGCTCAGCATCTGCGAGCGCTGGGTGCAAAGATTGATGCCATACTGGCCCAGAAGAAAACCCAGCAGGCAAAAGCATAAGTCCCTGCTTCCAGTGTGCAAAAATGAAATTTTCACACGCTTTCCTCCAACTCAGTGGAACTTGAAAATCCCTTGCAGACCCTGCAACGGAGCGAATCAGTTCCGGAGGCTGGGAAGCAGGCTTCACCATAAAGGACAGGATTGATGATTGTTGTCGAGTCCGCAGGCCTTACAGACGTAGGGATGAAACGAAAGGGAAATGAAGATTCCCTGTTTTTTGATGATGTCCTCAAACTTTATGTGGTGGCCGACGGAATGGGAGGACATCAGGCTGGGGAGGTGGCCAGCGATCTGGTGGTAAAAACCGTAAAGAACTACCTGGAAAGATTCAGGGGCAAAGAGGATGTTGAGGAACTGGAAGACTCGGATGCCAGTCTTTCCAAATACGCCAACCGGCTGATGTCCGGAATCCATCTTTCCAATCAGGTGGTCTGGCAGGCTGCACGCAACAAAAATTCCTACCGGGGAATGGGTTCCACTGTTTCGGCTGTCTGCTTCACGGATGACACGGTGATTGCCGCGAATGTGGGAGACAGCCCCATCTGGCTGATTCGCAAAGGGGATATTTCTCTGATTTCCGTAATTCATACGGTTCTGGCTGAACAGGCATCCCTGAACAGAACCGGTGACAGACATTTTGGCCCGGAATACAGTCATATGCTGACCCGGGCCATCGGGGTGGATGACACGGTCTGCCCTGATATCTGTGAAATGTCCTGTTTCAGGGGAGATATTCTGGTTCTCGCATCCGATGGTCTCAGCAATATGGTTTCAGAAAGGGAAATTGCCGAGATTGTCAGCACCCGGCGGCCTGCCAAAGCCTGCCGCGTGCTGGTGGATATGGCCAATGAACGCGGGGGAAGTGACAACATCACGGTAATTGTCTGCAAAGTCAAATCCGTTCACCAGCAGAGCGGCATTGGGGGATTTTTATCGCGTTTGATGGGCAGAATCGGTTTTAGATCATCTTAACTTCAGCAATGTTTTTCAGAGAGGGTGGTGAGATGCCAACATTAACACTGAAATTTCAGAAAGATGAAAAAAAGCTTGGGGAATTCCGGCTTGAGAGGGGAAAGTCTCTTACCATCGGCAGACTGCATGAAAATGACATTGTGGTGGAAAATCTGGCTGTATCCGGTCATCATGCCAAAATTGATTCGGTGGGAGACAGGTTTCTGCTTACGGATCTCAACAGCAAGAACGGAACCTTTGTCAATGAGCAGCCGGTCACAGCACCGCACTGGCTTCGGCATGGCGATGTCATTATTGTGGGCAAGCATTACCTGGTCTTCACCTATGATCCGGACGAGACTCCCGAAGAGGACGCCGGTGCCATGCAGCATACTATGGTCATGGATACAGAAAAATACCGGGAAATGGTGGCAAAAGCCAAAAAGGCATCCGAATCTGCTCCGGAAACACAGAAGGAACCGGTGGGAATGCTGTCTTTTCTGGCCGGTGCGGAAGGTGAGTTCGAACTGAGCAGAAAACTGACCAAGATCGGAAAAAATTCCTCTTCAGATATTGTGGTGGGAGGTCTGACCATGGGACAGACCGCAGCCACCATCAGCAAAATGCCCAGTGGTTATCATCTCAACTATGTGGGAGGGATGGCCAAACCAAAGGTGAACGGACAGACCGTCAAAGGTCAGGTGCTGCTGAAGCAGTTTGACACCATTGAAATCGGTTCGCTGAAAATGCAGTTTATCTTCAAGGAATAAACAGCGGGGAGTACAGTCATGACAACATCCGGCACACCGAAATTCTGTCCCAAATGCGGTTATACAGGCATCAGTTCATCGGGCGGAACCTGCCCCAAATGCGGCGCAAAAATCAGAAAAGTCAGCAGGGGGCTGCCTTCCTTTTCTGTAAAAAAAAGCACAGTGATCACCCTCCTGCTGATTGCGCTTGCTGGCGGAGGCCTGACCTGGCTCTGTTTCTCCAATGAAAACGTGGCCAATGAACTTCGTCAGCTTCGCCAGCCGCGGCCCAATTCCTTTTTTGTGGGGATAGATGTTTCGGCCACCATTGATACGGATATTATGGAAAAACTCAAGGATTCCATCATTGAGCGGCTGCGCTTTTTCATCGCTGATCCAACGGTTTCCTATGATATCCGAACTTTTGGAAATCCGGGATGCGCGTCCCGTTCCTTTTCCACTGCGGTATCCACCCGGTCACCGGAGGATGCGCCCACCTTCAACTGGAAAGTGGAGGAACCCATCCGGAAAATCTCCATTACCAAAATCGCTCCCAGGGATACCACGCCTCTGACCACGCCCCTGTACCATTTTCTGGATACGGTTCTTCCGGAAAAAAAAGGCGGCCGGATCATCATTTTTTCCGATCTCCTCAATGATGACAGTGACTGCCCCCAGCAGTTCATTTTTCCGGAAAAAGCTGTAACGGAATTCGGAAAGGACAAAAACGGGCAGATCATCTTTCTGTATCCCACGCCCCCTCTTACCGATAACAGGGAACTGAACCAAAGAACTCTGGGAAAACAGCAGGAATTCATTGATCGGATGAACAAACTGAGTCAGGAGGGAAAGATACGGGTTTTTTTCTATCACATTCCCGATGATCCCCTCAAACGGCTGGATTTCATCAAGTCCCAGTTGGAGAATTCCATTCCCACCACCATGTTTGACGTGGTTTGGGAAAGAACCGCCAAAGTGCTGACCACCATTGTCTCGGCAGTGAGAGGATAACCATGTCCGGACAGGAACTGGCCTGGGCTGAAACCGATTTGTCCGCGATTGCCCGCAATGTGCGTGAACTGCGGAAAATAACCTCACCGAATGCCCGGTTTATGGCTGTTGTCAAGGCAAACGCCTATGGACACGGAGCAGTGGAAGTGGCAAAGACGGCCCTGCGCAGCGGAGCGGACTGGCTGGGCGTGGCCCGGTCTGATGAGGGCATTGCGCTGCGGAAGGCCGGTATGGATGCACCGGTGCTGATCTTTGGACATACACTGCCCTCATCAGTGAAGAATATTGCCCGGTGGGATCTGCGTCAGACAGTGTATTCGGCTGAGGCTGCCAGGATTCTTTCGGAAACAGCGTTATCCCGCGGGGAAAAAATCCGTATTCATATCAAAACCGATACCGGTATGGGGAGATTGGGACTGCTGACCTTTCCTGATGAAAATGCAATCCGATCTGTCCGGGAGATCCGGGAAATCCTGCGTATGCCCGGACTGGAGCCTGAAGGCATATTTACCCATTTTGCCGCATCTGATGCAAATGACAAGTCCTATGCCCGTCTGCAGATGCAGCGGTTTTCAGATTTTCTGGATCGGCTCCGCAGGGAAGGCATGGAATTTCCCATCCGCCATGCAGCCAACAGCGCAGCTATCATGGAACTGCCGGAATCCCATCTGGATATGGTACGGGCAGGTATTGCCGTGTACGGTCTCCGGCCTTCGGATGAAGTCACAGGGGAGCATATCCCCCTGAAACCGGCCATGACGCTGAAAGCCCGGATTATCCATCTGAAAAAAGTGAATAAGGACTTTTGCGTCAGTTACGGCATGACGCACAAAACACCGGAGCCGACAGTTATCGCCACAGTTTCCCTCGGATATGCCGACGGTTACAGCCGTCTGCTGTCCAACAAAGGCAGCATGCTGGTTCACGGCAAAAGGGCGCACATAGCCGGAAGAGTCTGCATGGATCTGACCCTGCTGGACGCGGGGCATATTCCGGATATTGCTGTCGGCGATGAGGTGGTGGCTTTCGGAACCCAGGGAGACTGCACTTTGCCAGTTGAGGAACTGGCTGCCCTGACTGGAACCATCAATTATGAGATCGTGTCTTCTCTTACTGCGCGCGTGCCGAGAATCTGCAACCCTGAAACGTCAGACTCCTGACAACTGCAGTCACTGCAACCCTGCAACCTGACTTCTTACTTTGACCCTGAAAACCTGACACCTGACACCTGGAAACCTGACACCTGGAAACCTGACACCCAAAATCTGTAACCCTGAATCCTGACTCCCAACCTCTAACCCCCCCTGAAAACCTGAATCCGGCAGATGGGCAGAGCAGCCCCTGCCAAAACGAAAGGAGCGGAAGATGGTAGAAAAAGTCATTATTATGGGCGCGGCCGGACGTGATTTTCACAATTTCAACGTCTACTTCAGGGACAATCCCAGATACCGGGTCATCTGCTTGACTGCAACGCAGATCCCCAATATTGAAGGACGGATTTATCCGCCCGAACTGGCCGGAAAACAGTACCCGGACGGAATCCCCATTTATTCCGAATCCCGGCTGTCAGAACTGATCCGGGATTATCAGGTTGATCTGGTGGCCTTTTCCTACAGTGACATTCCCCACATCGAAGTGATGCACAAAGCCTCTCTTGTCATGGCAGGCGGAGCGGATTTCATGATGATCGGAGCCACTTATACCATGCTCCGATCCGAAAAACCGGTCATTACGGTGTGCGCCGTCCGCACCGGATGCGGAAAATCCCAGACCACCCGGAAGATTTGCCGAATTCTTGGGGCATTGGGAAAGAACGTGGTGGTGGTCCGCCATCCCATGCCTTACGGCGATCTGCGTCAGCAGGTGGTGCAGCGTTTTTCCACGTATGAGGATTTTGGAAAGAACCAGTGCACCATTGAGGAAATGGAAGAATACGAGCCGCTTGTGGAGCAGGGCATCACGGTGTATGCCGGAATTGATTATGAAAAAATTCTGCGCGAGGCAGAAAAAGAGGCTGATATTATTGTGTGGGACGGCGGAAACAATGATACGCCCTTTTACCATCCGGATGTGCACATTGTGCTTTTTGACCCCCACCGGCCAGGACATGAACTGCTTTATTATCCGGGTGAAACCAACATGATGATGGCTGACATTGCCATTGTCAGCAAGGTGGACAGTGCGGGAGCAGCCGGAATTGAACAGGTGCGGAAAAACATCAGCGTTTATGCCCCCAGAGCAGATACGGTTCTTGCGGAATCCGAGCTTTTTGTGGACAATGCGGAACAGATTCGGGGAAAACGGGTGCTGGTGGTGGAAGACGGCCCGACCCTGACTCACGGTGAAATGGCCTACGGTGCAGGAACCATCGCTGCAAAGAAATACGGTGCGGCAGAGATTGTGGAACCGGTGAAATATGCGGTGGGAAGCATCAGAGAAACCTGTGAAAAATATCCCCATATCCGGGCTGCACTTCCGGCAATGGGATATGGGAAAAAACAGATGGAGGATTTGGAAACAACTGTCCGCAGTGCAGACTGTGATCTGGTCATTTTTGCCACGCCCATCAATCTGCCCCGGCTGCTTTCCATCGGCAGACCCGCTATTCGGGTCAGATATGAATACAAAGATCACGGTGAACCCCTTCTGGAAACCGTGCTCATGAAGCGGCTGGCCTGCATGAAACGGGCCGGCGTGCAAAATCCGCTGTAAAAATTGAAAATCAGGTTCTGTTCACATTTCTGTAATATGCTGTTTTTATTTATACAGAGATCTCTGATCCGGACATGCGGAGTTTCACCGGTTCTGTCCGGAACGGCATCATGCAGCATTATGGCGCTGCTGCCGGTTCAGATTTCCGATCTGAGCAGCCACCCGAATCTGAAATGTCAACAGAACCTAAAAGTTTTTGATAAAATATACCATAATTAATATTATAATGAAAGAAAAATATCCTCATGCAAGAACCTAACCGGACATTACGGACTGCCGGCAGATATCATCCGGAAAGATGCTTTTCCAGACAGCTTTTCCTTACAGAAAATCCCGCTCTGTCATTTCGATACGATCCTGGGTGAAACGGTAGAGATGGGGCGGACGCCCGCCTTTTCTTCCGACTGCCTCTGTGAGAACAGTCACCTGTTCGATCATGCCGATCTTCAGGAGCTTGTTTCGGAAATTGGCACGGTTCAGAGAGCATTCCATAATAATTTCATACACATTTTGCAGTTCTTCTATCCGGAAGGTTTCCGGCAGAAATCCTTTGGCAATATTGGTATAGCGCAGTTTTCCCCGAAGTCGCTGCACCGCAGTTTTTACAATCAGTCCATGATCAAAAGGAAGGGAGTTTTCTGTGACTTCCCGGCAGTCTTTCCATATTATGCCCTGCCTTTCTTCCGGAATGTTTCGGACAATCCCCATAAAAGAAAGGCTGACGGTGCGTCCTCTGGGATCCCGGTAAAGTCCGTCAAATGCGGCAAGCTGCTCCAGAAACAGATCATAACAGCCTTCCCCTTTCCACTCTGTTTTGTCATGAATCGATCTTCGGGCCGCGGTTTCCAGCGTTTCATCCACCCGGACAGCCACGCCCGGCAACGCGGGAGCGTCCCGGAAAGGCTCTTTTTGTCTTGTCCGGAGCAAAACCCTGAGTTTTTTCTCATGTATTCCGAATAATACCACATCCACTGCCAGTACAGGCCGCTCCAGTTCTTCTGCATTCATAGGCTTTCCTTATCTTCATGTTTTATTAAAATATATTTTAACATAAGAAAAAGAGATGGGGATGTCAAGAAAATTTCCGGAAAAGGTGTTTTATAAGCAGGCAGGCATAAATTTTTGGGTATAAAAGTATCATTGTGCCAAGTTTGTTTTTGTGAGTTGATTTCAGGATTGTTGGGTTGATTTTCCAATTTTCTGAAAAAATTGGAAAATCAACCCGACCTGCAGTTTCTGCCAATTTTCTGGATTCCGGTTTTCACCGGAATGACGAAAAAAACAATTGACGAAAAAACAATTGACAAAAAAACAATTGCGGCATCAGACTCCTTTTTTGGGGACTGTGGGCATCCTTCCCTGTTTCCCGCAGGTTCTGTTAAAATTTATTCATATATAATTTTAACTGTTTATTTTATTATTAGCCTGTAAAAAATATAATTTTGAAAATTTTTCTTGACAATCCGAACCAGTTTAATTATATTTTAATTAAACATAAACACAACTCAAACCACAGGAGGCAAATTATGAAAAAACTGCATCTGCTCATTATTGATCCCCAAAGAGATTTCTGTGACCCGGACGGCGCACTTTTTGTGACAGGCGCGGACAGGGACATGGAACGTCTGGCTGCACTCATTGACCGGATTGGAGATAAGGTCTGGGATATTCACTGCACGCTGGACACCCATCATTATTTTGACATTTCCCATCCTGTTTTCTGGATGGATGCGGATCGGAATCATCCTTCGCCCTTTACCATCATCAGCAGATCGGATGTGGAAAATGGCGTCTGGCGGGCCACCAATCCCCAGTATCAGGCATATGTGCTGGATTATGTCGGCAGACTGGAGGCAAATAAGCGCTATCCCCTGTGCATCTGGCCGCCGCACTGCCTGATTGGAACAAAAGGACACAGTGTGACAGCGGTGCTGGCCGATGCGCTGCTGCGTTGGGAAAAAAAGCAGATTGGGATGGTGGATTATGTAACCAAGGGCAGCAATTACAAAACCGAGCATTATTCCGCTGTGCAGGCTGATGTGCCTGATCCTTCAGACCCTTCCACCATGCTCAACAGCCGTCTGATCCGGACTTTGGAAGAGGCGGACGAGATTCTGCTGGCAGGCGAGGCACTTTCCCACTGCCTGAAATTCACAGTGGAAGACATTGCAGACACCTTTGATGAAAAACACATCCGGAAAATGGTGCTGCTGGAAGACTGCGCCTCACCGGTTCCCGGATTTGAACAGCAGGGAAAAGATTTTGTCAGCAATATGAAAGCCAGAGGAATGCAGGTATCAGCATCGGCAGATTATCATCCGTAAAATTGCTGATGATCCGGTTTCAGTATTCAGATATTCAAAAAACCGGATTTTTTGGAAAAATCCGGTTTTTCCAAATCACAGATTCAAGACAGGGTTCCCTAATCTCTGACCCCTGAACCCAAAAGGAGGTTCCCATGCCCAGAATGATGCCCACTGACGACAATATGCAGATCACAAAAATACCCGGGCCCGGCACATTTCAGTTTTCCGCTGTGCGGCCCGAACATCTTGGCGCAACCGAATACACGCTGGTGTCGATTGTGGTGGATGAAACCGGCAGTGTAATCAACTTTGCCAAAGATTTGCTCAAAACCGTGAAATCCATTGTGGAGGCATGTCAGAAAAGCCCCAGGGCGGAAAATCTCATGATCCGGCTGACCAGTTTCAATGACACGCAGCGGGAAATTCACGGATTCAAGCCTCTTTCCGCAATCAATATAAACGATTACAAAGCCTTTAAGCCTTCGGGCATGACTGCGCTCTATGATGCCACTTATGCGGCAGTCGGAGCCACCCTGATGTATGCAAAAACACTTACCGATCAGGATTTTGATGTCAACGGAGCCATTTATGTCATCACCGATGGCATGGACAATGTTTCTGCCACAAATCCGGCCATGATTGCAGACAAGATTCAGAAAGCCCGGAACAGTGATGAAATTGAGTCCATGATAACCGTGCTGGTGGGACTGCATGAATCCGGAACCGGAAACAGCGATGTTGCCAAATATCTTGAATCCTTCCGGCAGAAGGCAAACCTGAACCAGTATGCGGATGTGGGAGATGCCACACCCAAACAACTGGCACGGCTGGCCCAGTTTGTCAGTCACAGTATCAGCAGTCAGAGCCAGTCTCTGGGAACAGGCAGGGCTTCCACACCTCTGACGTTTTGAAAAAACAGTGCGGCTATGCTGTTAAGCAGAAATAATGTATCAGGAGTCCCAAACGGAAAGTTTGGGACTGTGTTCTTTGCGGGCTTTGCCAAACTTTCAGTTTGGCACTCCTTCTTCATCTGATGAGAATATTGGAGGCCGATGATGCTCATCAACACCGACCATTATGTTATCGGAAAAAACCGGCATAAACCCTGCGAGGATTATGCCATTTCAGGAATGGAACCGGTTCCTTATGTGATTTTGTCAGACGGATGCTCTTCCTCGCCCGGTTCGCATATCGGGGCCATGCTTGTGACTCTGTCCGCCCGAAAGCTGCTGGAGGATTTGGCCAAACCCGGGCAGATTCCGGATTATGATTCCTTCGGGAAATCTGTCATTGAAAATGCCGCGCAGGTATCCCGTATGCTGAATCTGCCGGACACCGTGCTGGATGCCACTCTTTTAATCGCGCTGCATGAGGATGAGCATATTTCGGTTTTTGTTTACGGAGACGGTTTTGTCATTGCAAAACGCCATGATGAGATTCTGTCCCGGATTGTGGAAATTTCCCTTGAAAGCAATGCGCCCCATTATCTGAGTTATCACCTGGATGAGGCCAGAAACCGGCAGTACCAAATGGAAATGCAGGGAAAAAAGATCGTTCGGAGTTTGGGACAGGCCGCGGAGGAATCCCTTTCCCTTGCATATGACGCTCCTGTGCAGTACCGTTTCTCCTTGCAGGAATTTTCCACCATTCTGATTGCCTCAGACGGATTATCCTCTTTTGCACGCGGTTCCGGTTTGATTCCGGCTGCGGATTTGATAAGCGAATTTACGGCGTTCCGCAATTACAATGGAGAATTTCTCAAAAGACGGGCCAAACGGATTATAAGGGGTTGTGAAAAAAAATCTGCAATTCAGACAGATGATGTTTCTCTGGCAGTCATTCACTGTTTTCCCGAAAAGGAGGAGCCATGAAATACTTTATCCGGGGAAAAAAATCCGTGACCCTCACGCAGAATGATTTCATTGCCAAAGGCGGGGAAGGCCAGATTTACGGAAAAGGGGATACTGTTTTCAAAATCTATACGGACCCCTCCCGCATGATTCCGGAAGCCAAAATCATGGAACTGCAGGCCCTGAATCTGCCCAATATCCTGAAACCCGAAGACCTGCTTCTGGATGAGAAAAATGTTCCGGTGGGATTCACCATGAAATGGGTAAAGGAAACCCTGCCCCTGTGCAAATTTTTCACCAATGATTTCCGCACACGTAACCGCGTGACAGATGACTCAGCACAGGAACTCACTGAAAACATAAAGGAAACAATTTATTATATCCACAGGGGAAAATGTCTGATGGTGGATGGGAATGAATTCAATTATCTGGTGGACAAAAACAATCTGGTCACACCGTATTTCATTGACACAGATTCCTGGCAGACGCCCGGATTTCCTGCCACAGCCATCATGCCATCGATTCGGGACTGGCACTGCAAAACCTTTTCGGAACGCAGCGACTGGTTTTCCTTTGCCATTATCGCGTGCCAGTTGTTCGTGGGGATTCATCCTTTTAAAGGCAGTCATCCGAATTTTAAGAAAAATGATCTGGAAAACCGCATGAAGGCCAATGTTTCCATTTTCAACCCTCAGGTGAAGGTTCCGCCTGCCGCGCGGGATTTCGGGAAAATCCCCACCCATTATCTGGCCTGGTTCATTGATCTGTTTGAAAAGGGAAAACGGACACTGCCGCCCGCGCTTCCCGGTCAGATCATGATCATGCCGGTTCAGAGAAACGCTCTTCAGCACAGCGACCGCTTTGAAATTGAAACCATCCGCAAATTCGGCTATGATATTCTCTGGCATCGTTTTCATGCCGGAATGCGGATTGTGGCCACAAAGGATCATATTTTTATTGGCAGCAGGATTTACCCGGTTCCTGCCGGTGCAGATGTGATTATTACGGAAAGAAAACTGATTCCGGTTTTTGCCCGAATCGAAAACAGTTTTCTGAAACTGGAAACCGCAGACGGGCAGACTTTGACCTTTCCGAATTTGCAGGCCGATGAGATCATGGTGATCAATAACACTCTTTATGCCCGGCATCTGGGGGATTTGACGGAAATATCGCTTGACGATTCCGGAAAAAAACCGATTCCCTGTGTACGCAGTGTGTGGAACATCATGCCGTATTCCGCGCATGTTTTTGAGGGAATGATTTACCAGAATGTGCTGGGAAAGGCCTGGGTTGTGATTCCCCTTCCCGGAAAAGGCTCCTGCATCATGAAGGCAGTTCCCGAACTTGAAGATTACCGGATTCTTTACGCGAAACACGATGATGGCGTGTGCATTCTCATCGGGCATAAGCAAAACACTTATGATCGGATCATTGTGCGCTTTGACAGGCATTATGATCAGTATGACTGCCGGATTGAAAAAGACACGGATTCGCATTCTGCCAATTTCGTGACTCTGGAAAAAGGCATTGCGGTTTCTCTTTATGAAGACAGTGTGGAGATTTTTTCAAAACAGCCGCATAAGACTGATGTAAAAAAAATCACAGCATCAGATATTGACGAAACCATGCACTTGTGCAAAGAAGGGAACACCGTGATGTTTTTCAAAGCAGATACGCTTTACAGCCTGCACATGACAGACAGGCACTGAGAGTGTGCCTGAAAAGTCCCCCGTTCATCTTGTTCCCCTTTTTAAAGGGGGATTAAGGGGGATTTCCGGGCGGCTCAGAAGAAATTTTTTCTGACCCGTTGCCGTCAGGTTAACACAGGAGTCCGAACTGAAAGTTCGGAAGGGTGAACCCGTTCATAAAAACAGAGCCAAACTTTCAGTTTGGCACTCCCGGAAAAGCTTAAACTGAGGGCAATGGGGTATGCCCCCTGTGTCTGCCCTTTTTATGAGGACGGAGCAGTCAGGACGGAACTCGGAACTGACATCTGTCTGCTTCCTGAATGAATTTCTGAAAGACGAAAAATAAACGAAATGAAAGAAGTTAACTTACATCCATCTGGGCTGGTTGACAGATTTAACAGAAAGCTCAGTTATCTCAGAGTCTCCATCACAGACCGGTGCAATCTGAAGTGCATGTACTGCACCCCCCCGCATACGCACGTCCGCTGGCTGTCCCATCCTGAGATTCTGCGCTATGAGGAAATTCTCCGTATCATCCGCATTGGCGTCAGCCTGGGCATACGCAAAGTCAGGATAACCGGCGGAGAACCGCTGGTGCGCAAAGGGGTGTATGATTTTCTCGCTGAACTGGGCCGGATTCCGGGCATTTCCGATATATCCCTCACCACCAACGGAGTTCTGCTCAAAGACAATCTGGAAAAACTGAAAGCCGTGGGAATCCGGCGTCTCAATATCAGTCTGGATACCCTCAGCCGGGAAAAATACCGGCAGATTACGGGAATGGATGCATTTGCCCAAGTATGGGAGGGCATTGAAAAGGCTCAGGAGCTTGGCTTTCATCCCGTGAAAATCAACACGGTTGCCATGAAGGGGATCAATGACGGGGAACTGAAGGATATTGCGCGCATCTCCCTTTCCCGGCCTTTTCACATGCGTTTTATTGAATACATGCCCATCGGTGATATCGGACAGGATGAAAAAAGACAAATCCTGGCCCCGGAGATTATGAAAATTCTCAGCACCGTGGATGAAATGCTGCCGGTGGATAAAGATGCACAGGACGGCCCCGCGGAGCGGTACCGGTTCAGAAACGGCGTGGGGGAAATCGGTTTCATCCGTCCCCTCAGCCATCATTTCTGCAGTCAGTGCAACCGGCTGCGGCTGACGGCCAGCGGAGGACTCCGGCCCTGCCTTCTTTCAGACCGGCAGACTGACATCAAAACTCCTCTCCGGAACGGTGCTGGGGACAAAGAACTGGAAAAAGTCTTTCTGCAGGCCATCCGGCAGAAACCTATGGCGCATCATCTGAACGAAGAGCTGGGGAAAAAGGTGAAAGACATGATGTCCTCCATCGGCGGATAGGAGAGCCGCACCATGACCAAAGAGGAACTGTCGGAACTGTCCGCATATTATGACGGACTCGATATTGGCATCATCATTGCGGATGAGGAATTGTCCGTACTGTTCATAAACGACTGGATACAGCATCATCTGCCGGAAAACACTGGACCGGTTTCCCATCTCCGGGATCTGTACAGAGAGCAGGATATGTCATCTGTTCATTGCCTCATCTCCAAAACCGTCAACTGCAATGTCCCCCATATTCTGCCCCAGGCATTGCATTCCTGGATTGTTCCTCTGCCGGACACACGCTTTCCGGACGGATTCATGCGACAGGAATGGCGGGTGATTCCCTTTTCCCCCAAAGATCGGGAGAAAAGATATGCCCTGATTCAGATCAAAGACAATTCCGAAACTGTTCTCCGGGTGCAGGGAATCAAACTCTCCCGGCAGAAGCTGTCTGAAAAAAAGGATGAACTGGAAAAAGAAATCCGCGAACGCATACAGGCTGAAAACGCGCTGCGGGAAAATCTGAACTTTCTTCAGGTTCTGATTGACGCGATTCCCACCCCCCTGTTTTACAAAGACACAGCCGGATGCTATCTGGGATGCAACAGAGCTTTTGAACGTTTTGCCGGAATCCGGTGTGCAGATACCATTGGAAAAAATGTTTTTGAAATTTATCCGGAAAATTTGGCCCGAAGCTGTCACGAAGCGGACGCGGAACTGCTGAAAAAAGAGGGCATATATGTTTTTGAAAGCGAATTTCCTGACAAAGAGGGGAACAAACGGGATGTGCTTTGCCACAAGGCCGTGTACAGGAATATAAAGGGCGAAACAGCCGGTATTGTGGGCATGATGGTGGATATTACAGGACACAAAAGAACCGAGGCCGCCCTCCGGGAAGCAAGGGATATGGCTGAGTCTGCCAGCAGAACCAAAAGCGAATTTCTGGCCAAAATGAGCCATGAACTCCGCACCCCGCTCAACAGCATCATGGGATTTGCCCAACTGCTGCAGATGAATGACAACCTGACAGACTGGCAGAACGAGCGTCTTGCCATCATTGAAAAGAGCGGTCAGCATCTTCTGGACATTATCAACAATCTGCTGGATCTTTCCAAAGTGGAATCCGGCCATTCGGAAATTATCCCAACCCCTTTCTGTCTGCCAGCTTTCGTGGGTCAGATTTCAGAAATTTTCCAGATTCAGGCATTGAAAAAGGGAATTGCTTTCCATGAGGATTTTGATCCGGGTCTGCCGGAAATGCTTTGCGCAGATGAAACCAAACTCCGGCAGGTTCTTTTCAATATAATCGGCAATGCTGTCAAATTCACCCATACCGGCGAGGTGCTTTTTTCTGTCATCAACTGCCCAGAAGGTATCCGTTTCCGGATTTCTGACACCGGTATCGGCATTTCACCGGATCATATTGAAAAAATATTCCTGCCTTTTCACCAGATTCACGACCGGCACAGATTTGTGGAAGGAACCGGTCTGGGACTGGCCATCAGCCATAATTTCCTTACACTCATGGGCAGCCAGTTGCGGGTCAGCAGCATTCCGGACAAAGGCAGTTCCTTTTCCTTTATCCTGCCTGTTCCAAAAGAGCTGCGTTCCCCTCCGTCCTGTTCCGGAGAAATCTTAACACAGGCGGCTGCGGAAGACATCAGGCCCTGCACAGTTGGGGATATTACGGTTTTGATAGCCGACGACATCCTCCTGAACCGGGAGGTGCTGAGGGAAATGCTCATTCAGATGGGAATTCATGTTCTGGAAGCTGAAAATGGCCGGCTCTGTGTGGAAATGGCCAAAAAGCATGAACCTGATCTGATCCTCATGGATATCCGGATGCCGGAAAGCGACGGACTGTCTGCCGCAGAGGAAATCCGGAAAATCAAAAACTGCGCGCATATTCCCATCATTGCCATCTCCGCGAGCGTGGAAAACGAATCAAAGGCCCAATGTGTGCGTGCCGGTATGACGGATTTTATTGAAAAACCTTTTTTCATAGAGAAAATACAGTCTCTTTTGGAAAAATATCTTCCCGCAGAAAAAAGATCAGGCCGGAATATGGCCCATGCCGCTGCCTCTTCAACTGCAGGGGAATCTGCGAAGAAGATGCTTCTTCCGTGTGCGGAGGAAAAAAAGGAACTGGTACGCATGGCCCGGATCGGAGATGTGAAGGCCCTGAAAAACCTGCTCCGGGAAGCAGAACTGAAAAGTGAAAAATATCAGGTTTTTACCAGGATATGCCGGAAATTGCTCAAAACCTATGATCTGGAAGAGATCATCCGCATCTGTGAGGAGAAAAATGAATAAAAGAAATACGCATGCTCAGGCGGACACACAGCGGAAAGGATGCGGTTCAATGGAAAAACAGGAAAAAACCAATAAACATCTGTAAGGAGATACTCGATGAAAGCATATGCTGCAATCTGTCTGTTCATCTTTTTTCTCTGCGGGTGCACCAAGGTATACTGGGATGAAAACTGGGTGTATCAGGGCCTGATCTCCCATCCCAAAGAGCATGAAATAACCGTGCAAAGCCGTCCTC
>CAZDIU010000042.1:0-25347 GCA_964505535.1 uncultured Desulfobacterales bacterium
AGAATGATCCGGCTGCGGCATGACAGCAGAGCAGGCCGGGTTGGCGTCAGCGCAAACCCGGCACTCCCGGATTTTGTCGGATTGCGCTTGGTTACTGAGCTTGCCGAAGTATGCCGAAATACGCGAATCCGACCTGCTGCTTTATCAACTCTGATTTTATGATCGGAACTGTTCAGAAAAACCGGATTTTTCCGAAAAATCCGGTTTTTGCAATTTCATCTGAAATTGTAGGTCGGATTAGCGCAAGCGTAATCCGACAACCCTGCTATGCATCAGATAACTCACAGAAATCACCGTTCAGACAGGCAAAAATTTTTGCTTATACAAAACCCTGCGGTTATCAAAAATTCATGTAATCTGTGTCCGGCAGAGATTCACTCGACAATCCTGTCAATCCTTTAATCCTGAGAATCCCGGTTCAGACAACCGGATGCAGAGCGAATCTATGCAGAACGAGACAAAGGGGGGCAGCGAAGCATAACCCCCCATTTGTCCCGTTGATTGTCAGTTCCATACATCATTTAACCCAGGCTGCCCCACTGTTGC
Organism: uncultured Desulfobacterales bacterium; assembly: GCA_964505535.1. GTDB lineage: Bacteria > Desulfobacterota > Desulfobacteria > Desulfobacterales > Desulfococcaceae > JAABRU01. The sequence continues at coordinate 547 of CAZDIU010000042.1, forward strand.
ATGAGCAGCTTGGGTTAAGTGTTTTCAGGGGTTCAGCGTCAGCTTTAATTGATACTGATCTTTACTGCTTCCATTTGAATTATAGTCATACAGTTGTAAATAATAGGTTCCTGCGCTGACTGAATAATCAAAAATTCTGTTCTCGCCAACCGCCCCATATCCAAATGTTTTCAGAGCCGTTTTGTTGCCGTTGTAAAGTTTCATTTCCATATTGATATTATCAGGCACTGAGGTTACTGAAATATTCAGCACGCCATTTTGGGATACCTGGAAGGTATAAAAATCCGAATCTCCTGTGGGGCGTATACATCCGCTGACCGTATTCCCGATACTGATTGAAGCTGCTTTGTCAAGGGAACCGTTAAGTTCGTGAATGTCAGTTGTGTCAAGTTCCAGTTTCAGCACATAGAAATTCCGACTGCTTGCATTTGAATTATAATCATACAGTTGTAAATAATAATTTCCCGCGCTGAGGAGTATGGCATGAATTCTGCTTTCGCCAACAGCCCCATATCCAAATGTTTTCAGAGCATTTTTGTCGCTGTTATAAAGTTTTATTTCCATATTGATAGTATCCGGCACTGAGGTGACAGATATATCCAATACCCCCTCTTGTGATACTTGGAAGGTATAGAAATCTGAATCTCCATTGGGACGTATGCATCCGTTGACCGTATCCCCGATACTGATTGAAGCCGCTTTGTCAAGGGAACCGTTAAGTTCATATATGTCAGTGGTGTCAAGTTCCAGTTTCAGCACATAGGAATTCTGACTGCTTGCATTTGATCCATAGTCATACAGTTGTAAATAATAGGTTCCCGCGCTGAGAAGTATGTCATGGATTCTGCTTTCTCCAAGCGCCCCATATCCGAATGTTTTCACCACCGCTTTGTTGCTGTCATAAAGTTTCACTTCCATATTGATATTATCCGGCACAGAAGTTACAGATATATCCAATACACCTTCCTGGGGGATATAGAATCTGTAAAAAATCCGTATCACCGTTGGTTGCAATCTTTCCAGCAACAGGATTACCCAGTTCAACACCATTTGCCTGATCAATTTTGCTGTTGGGTTCATTTTCATTTGTCAGAGGATTTGAGATGCCTGCCACAACCTGCAGGGAATAGATTGTTTCTGTCAGATCAACTTTTCCGTCATTGTTGATATCTCCGAGAATTATTGCGTTTACAGATGCGGCAATGGCAAACGAAAATACTCCGGCAAAAAACAGGTACAGACAAACTTTTTTCATAGATCAATCTCCTTTTAATAAATTATAAAAAACAGTTTATTATACCGTTTTCCTGCCAACATGCCCCATGTACATTCGCAGAAACTTAATTTTCCTGCCATTTCGCTTTGCGTCACTGCCATTAAGTTCAAGCAGGGTGTGCAGAATCGCTCTCGGAAATCCGGTCTGCCCTGTGCAGAAAGCGATTTTGCACACCCTGCCCTGCTGCCATTTTAAGGGCGCAGGAGTCCCGAACGTTCGGCTGATCTCACGTAGAAGCCTGAAAGACTTCGGCAGCATCAATGCCATTCAGTTAAGCTCCGTCCCATAGGGACGGCATGTTTGCAGCCGGAGCAATTCCCGGAACAGAAAAGCTCCGTCAGGAGCGGCATGTGAACATATCCGTAACATCCCGCCCCGATGGGGCTTAATCCATTGATAACTGATGTTTTCTGCAAACATAATGCCCCTGCGGGGCAAAAATGTCTTAACTTAATGGCATTGACGCAAAGCATGGGAACGAAGTAAACGCACTGACGTATCAAAATACAGACACATTGCCTATATATTTTGTTATTGTTTGATTCTCAATCCGCATTATGAATGGTCTTATAATGAATGAGGGTTATACAAGTCAAGAAAAAAATAAAAACTGCACTGCAAAACAAATATAATAACATTTAACCTATTTAAATATTTTATAAATTTAGAAGTCATACAGTTGCCTGAAAAACCCTGAGGGTTTTGAAAACCCTCAGGGTTTTTCAGGCAACTGCGTAACTCCCACGGGTATAAAATTTTCAGAAAAAACCGGATTTTTCAAAAAAATCCGGTTTTTTTAATACACGAAATCTTCTTTTTGCCTGCCTGCAAGTATCTTTTCAATGGGGAATCGGTATAATCATTTCCCCCTTCCGGGGTTTTGACAGATTTGGGAACTTTCCGAAAGTTGTCAAATTTCTGTGTACTGTCTTGTGCAAATCAAAGAGAAATTCCATGCGGGCGGTTTCATTGGCAAAGGGATGGGTTCTGTAGCACAGATCCACAGCTTTGTCCAATGCCTGATGCGCTTTGACCAGTTTGGACGGCATGGTCAGGGGATCATACAGGTCCGCAAGACTGCTTTTCGGAAATTCTGCACGCACATCCAGAACCTTTTTCGCGCTTGTTTCCACTTTGCTTCTGTTTTTGACAGTCGGATCTTTGGGCCAGGGAAAATTGTTATAGACTATATCCTTTGAATATCTGAAATCGCTTTTTAATCTTCCGCAGACATAACGCACCCATGTCATGTGCATTTCCGACATCAGTATTCCAAAATGGTATATTTTCCCGTCAGGCACAGACATGCAGGTGTCACCAACAATACTGTTTCTGTCAAAAAAACCCATTGGGATATATTTCCGGTTTTCAGAAGATACTCTTGGAATCACGATAAAACTGTCCGGCCGGTTGCGATCCCTGAACAATGCTGGTGTGGCAGCATGTTTCCGGGTTGACGGGGCTTTGCTTGCCAGTCTGAATTCTTTGACTTTCTGCACCCTTTCCAAAACCATAGGCATTGCCTTTATCTCTTTTGGAGATATATTTTCCAGCCACAGACACCATCTGTTTTTCTGATTCAGAAACTCCTTTGCATTGATAAGCGGAAGGATATATTTTTCCGCTTTTGGTTCAGATTTCAGAAAATCTGTCAGTTCATTGTCATTTATTATCAGATTTCCTCCGTCCAATGGCATGTTGCCGAAAGACATTTCAGGCACATCACAAATTGGTTTGCTTCTTCGTATTATTACAAAATCATCCGCATCAAGCAGATAAGGATTTATATTTTTTGCTTTCAGTTGATCCGGATCGCCTTTAATATCAGAATAAACAAACAGTTTTTTGTCTGTTATGTCAAAACTTGAAAACCCGATGATGATGCAGTAAACAGCAGCTTTTCCTTTGGTTTCACTGCTCCATTTGAAAGTGGTGTGTGCGAAATGGATTTTTATGCCGTATTTGCCAAGCAGTTCATTCCACAAAACACCAACCTGTTCCCCCTGTGTAATGGAATTTGTTGAAACAAAAGCAACTTTTATATGCGTATTTTGAATATATCTGGATGCCACCAAATACCATGCCGCCACATAATCCAGTATTTTGCCATCAGGAACTTCGGAAAAAATATCCTCCATTTCCTGACGCTGCTCTTTGTTAAGCAGTTTGGAACCCACAAACGGCGGATTTCCCAGAATATAACTCAGTTTTTTTTTGGAAACAATCTGTTCCCAGTCAAGTCTTAACGCATTTCCATGCACAATTTTTGCCGATTTTTTCAATGGCAGCCGGACAAAATACGGACCAAATTCCTCGGAAACCCTGAGATTCATCTGATGATCTGTGAGCCACATCGCGATTTCTGAAATTTTGGCAGGCCATTCATCATATTCAATGCCAAAAAACTGATCCACATCCACCTGCACAATGGCCTCAATGGTCACAACCTGCTGTTCGGATTTGTACAATTCCTTCAGCACTTCAATTTCCAGATTCCGCAGTTCCCGGTAGGATACAATCAGAAAATTGCCGCATCCGCAGGCAGGATCAAGAAATTGCAGTTTGGACAGTTTTTCATGAAAGGATTTCAATTTGTTTTTATTGGTTTTTGCCTTTTCAAATTCCTCTCTCAATTCATCAAGAAACAACGGTCTGATGAGTTTGAGAATGTTTTTTTCCGAAGTGTAATGCGCGCCCAGATTTCTTCTTTCTTCGGGTTTCATCACAGCCTGAAACATGGAACCGAAAATCGCGGGAGAAATTTTTCCCCAGTCCAATGCACTGCATTCCAGCAGCATGTCCCGCATCTGGGAACTGAACGCGGGAATGGGCAGAGGCTCTTCAAACAGTTTGCCGTTGATATACGGAAACTGGCGCAAAGATTCATCTAAATTTCTTTGCCGCTTTTCCTCCGGAGTGTTCAGCACCTGAAAAAATTCCGAAAGCAGAGCGCCCGCATTGCTTCCGTCCTCATTGGTTCTGATTTCAATGTATTCCCGGAACAGGTCTTTTTCAAAAATGCCCGTGTCCTCTGCAAACAGACAAAACAGAATGCGGATGAGAAAAACCTCCAGAGGATGTCCCTCATATCCGCTCTCCTCCAGTTGATCATGCAGTTTTCCCAGCAGTTCTGATGCTTTGCTGTTTACCGGATCCTCTTCGCGGAAAACTCTTTTCTGATACCCCGCGATAAATCCGAACAGTTTTATATTTTTGTAAAAATCCCTTATGTGAAATTCATGCTCCTCATTTTCATCCGAATCATACACGCGAAACCGTTCAAAATCAGACACAAGCACATATTTGGGCAGATCCCGTTCTTTCAGTCCGCTGAAATAATCCAATGCCTGCGAATAAGCTTTGTCCAAGTCTTTGCCTTTTGATTTATGCTCAACGATCAGATGACCCTTCCAGAACAGATCAATGAACCCGCACCGATCATTCATCTTTTTTACCGGTTCCTCAAATGTGGCAATGCGTCTTCTGCTCACACCGAAAACATGGAAAAACGCATCCCAGAAGGATTTTGCCTCCGCATGTTCCCTTGTTTCCCCTTTCCATTCTTTGGAAAAATTCAAAGCCCGGTCTCTGATTTCATTCCAGCTCAGCGCCATTTTTTAGCCCTTTCTGCCCCAATGCCGTTTCCTAAGGATCTGTAAAAAAATAACCTGTACAATTTTTTCGTCCTGAACCCTGAGGGTTTTGAAAACCCTCAGGGTTTGCAACAAGTTATTTTTATACAGTCCCCAAGAAAATTATGGAGTGCCGAATGTTCGGGACTCCGATCCCTTAAGGAAACGGCATTGCGTATCGATCCCATCTTATCTGTTCAGATTTTCTGTTCATATTTTTGCAGAAAAGTCAATCAGCAGATCTGACTTTTCCTGTTTTTTTGCTGTCAAATTATGCAAATTCTGTTATCATAAACAATATTCGCAACGGGTCAAATCAGTTGAAGAAGCAGGGGATGATCTCAACGCCGCGCCTGCAAAAAATATTGTCAGCAGATTTGAGATGTTATCAAAAGCCAGTACCCAAAGGGTGTTGCAACTGATTTTTTCACAGCCCCGGCCTTGACGCCGGAAAGGAGACAGTTTTATGCTGAGTTCAGAAAATGCCGTACTTGTGGTGGTTGACGTTCAGGGAAAACTTGCTGAGATGATGCACAGCCGGGATGCTTTTTTCAAAAATCTGGGTATCATGATTGAGGGTGCAAAAATTCTGGAAATCCCCATTATCTGGCTGGAGCAGATTCCGGAAAAACTGGGTTCCACCACTCCGGAAATTGCGCAGCGCCTCACAGGTCTCACCCCCATTTCCAAACACACCTTCAGCGCATGGAGAAACGAGAATTTCCGCAAAGCCTTTATTGCGGCAAACCGGAAACAGGCCATTCTCACCGGCATTGAAACCCACATCTGTGTGTATCAGACAGCGCGCTCTCTTGCCGAGCATGGATATGAGGTTCATGCGGTGACAGATGCGGTGGCCTCCCGTTATCCGGAAAACAGGGAGATCGGTCTGGAAAAAATCCGCAATGCAGGCGGGATCATGACTTCCGCGGAAACTGCGCTTTTTGAAATCATGAAAGAGGCCAGCGGCGAAAAATTCAGACAGATTATAAATCTTATCCGATAAGGCGGACAGAGCGGATCATGAAAGCTGTTTTTCAGATTCTGCTTGTGCTGATGACAGTTCTGCCGGGTTTCCAGACAGTGTCCGGTGCGGAAACCCGGCCCCGTGTGCTGCTCATCAGTTCCTATCATCCTGGTTTTCCCACTTTTTTTCAGCAGATCGAAGGTGTAAAAGCCGCTTTCGGGGACAGGCAGATCGTGTTTGATGTGGAATTCATGGACAGCAAACGCTTTCCGGACAAGGCAAATATTGAAAATTTCTGCAATTATCTGTCCTACAAACTGTCTCTGACCGGAAAATATGACGCGGTGATGACCGCAGATGACAATGCTCTCCTGTTTGCGCGTGATTACCGGTCTGTTCTTTTTCCGGATGTTCCGGTGGTTTTTTTCGGTGTCAATGATGCGGATCGCGCTGTTTCCCTGTCCGCGGATCCCAACACAACAGGTGTGGTGGAAGCGGTTTCCATGAAAGAGACCATCAAACTGATGATCCATCTGTTTCCCGAATCCCGCAAAATCATTGCCATCAGCGATGCAACGCCCTCAGGGGCCGGAGATTTCAAAACATACCGGAATCTGGCAAAGGAATTCCCCCAAACATTGTTTTCCCATATTTCCCTTGCAGAAATTTCCTTTGAACAACTGCCCGGAATTTTGAAAAAAATACCTTCAAAAGAGCCGGTTCTGCTGCTGTCTGCATATACAGACATAAATGGAAGAACTCTGCTGTTTGAAGACAGCCTTAAAATTATAAGGGAAAATATGGCGGCACCGGTCTGGCATCTCTGGTATCACGGAATTGGTGACGGTATTTTTGGCGGCAAAGTCATCAGTCATCATGAGCAGGGAAAAACAGCCGGGAAAATGGTACTCCGGATACTGGACGGAACTGATCCCGCTGAGATTTCCCTTGTCAGGGAAAGCCCCAACCGTTATGTTTTTGATCATCGTGAACTCAGACGTTTCGGCATATCCCTTTCCGATCTGCCCGAACACAGTCTGATTCTCCATCTGCCAAATTCTTTTTACCGGGCGCATAAAGAACTTTTCCTGACCTTTATCTTTGTTTTTTTCTGTTTTTTTCTGCTTATTCTTATCATGGCCTTCCATATCCGAAAGCGGAAGCAGGCAGAAAGGGCTTTGCGGGAGCATCAGGAGCATCTGGCGGTTCTGGTGGAGAAAAGAACAGATCTTCTGCGTGAAAGCGAGGAAAGACAGAGGGAACTGCTCAAAGGCATTCCGGTTCCCGCGTATATCTGGCAAAAAAAGGGAGAGCATTTTGTGCTGGCAGATTACAATGACGCTGCATATGAAGTGACCAAAGGCGGCATCACCGGCATAATCGGGGTAAAAGCTATGGAATTTTACGCGGACAGACCTGACATTCCGGCAGATATTAATCTATGTTTTGAGGAAAGGAAACCTGTTCACCGGGAAATGGAATATGTGATGAAAACCACAGGAACCCGGAAATGGCTTTCTGTGAAATACGCATTTGTCCGGCCAGACTTTGTCATTGTGCATGTGGATGACATCACCGAACACAGGGAAATCACCCAAAAACTTTCTGAACTTCTTGATCTCAATCAGAAAATCATACAATGTTCAAGTCTGGGCATCATTGCATACAAAGGTTCCGGGAAATGCATTCTGGCAAATGAGGCGGCAGGAAAAATTGTCGGAGCGCCGCCTGACAAAATGATGGAACTGAATTTCCGCCATATTGATTCATGGAAAAACAGCGGAATGCTGGAAAAAGCTGAAACTGCTCTGCGTACAGGCAAAGGGCAGGAAATCGAGGTGCATACAATTTCCACCTTTGGAAAGGAAGTGTGGCTTGCGGCTTTTTTCTCGCCCTTTGTCAGCGGAGGTGAGCCGCATCTGCTTCTGATTATTGATGATATTTCCCAAAGGAAAAAAGCGGAGCAGGCTTTGCACAATGCCAAAGATGAGGCGGAGCGGGCCAATAAGGCCAAAAGCGCGTTTCTTGCCAATATGAGTCATGAACTTCGCACACCCCTGAATGCAGTTCTGGGTTTCAGCCAGTTGATGGCAAGGGATACCCAAATCAGCACAGAGCACAGGGAAATGCTGGAAACCATCATTGACAGCGGAGAGCATCTGCTGCATCTGATCAATGATGTGCTTGAGATGTCCAAAATAGAGGCAGGCCGCATCCAGTTGGAAAAAAAGCATTTTGATTTTATCAGCACCATTGATTCTGTAATATTGATGATGCAGCCCCGTGCCATTGCAAAAGGTCTGGAGCTGATAACTGACTGTGATCCGGAAATTCCCCATTATATCATCACAGATCAGCATAAACTCCGGCAGGTGCTGATCAATCTCGTGGGAAATGCCATCAAGTTCACGCAGGAGGGCGGAGTCACCCTCAGAGTCAGACAGAAAAAAAACGGAAAGAGCGGAGAAAAATTTTTCCTTTTTTTTGAAATTGAGGATACAGGCATAGGCATTGCGGAAGAGGACAGGACAAATCTGTTCAATGCCTTTGTGCAGGCGAACACCATGGAGAAAAACAGGGAGGGTACAGGACTGGGGCTTGCCATCAGCCGGGGATTTGTGCAACTGATGGGCGGTGATATTTCTGTGCAAAGCCGTGAGGATCATGGTTCTGTATTCTGTTTTCATATTCAGACCGAAGCCGGAGAATCCGGGGAAACAGAGCAGGCAGCCCAGACTCGGAAAGTAATCGGACTTGCTGCAAATCAGCCTGAATTCCGCATACTGATTGTTGAGGACAGACCTGAAAGCCTTATGCTGCTCAGTCGCCTTCTCCGTTCTGCCGGATTTGCAGTCAGAGAGGCCGTGAACGGAAAAGAGGGAGTGGAAATGTTTGAAAAATGGCATCCCCATCTTATCTGGATGGATATACGCATGCCTGTTATGGACGGGTATGAGGCCACCCGGCAGATCCGGAATCTTCCGGGTGGTGATTCCTGTGTGATTATAGCACTCACGGCCAGCGCGTTTGAGGAACAGAAAAGCCTGATACTTTCCGCAGGCTGCGATGACTTTATCCGAAAACCCTTTCGGACAGAGAATATTTTTGAGGCCATGCACCGGCATCTCGGAGTCAGGTATGTGTATGATGATGCGCCCCGGCACGGGAAAGAAAAAAGAAAACCGGCTGATGCCGGTAAAATCCGCAGCGCACTGGCAGCACTCAGCCCGGAATATCTGGCTGTTCTGAATAAGGCACTTATTGATCTGGATATGGAAAGCATAACCGCAGTCACAGATCATATACGGACAGAAAACAGTGAGGCAGCCGATGAACTCGCGGAAATGGCAGCCGGCTTCCGCTATGAAGAGATCATGAATATTGTTTCACAGTTTGAAAATTCATCACAGGAGGACAGTCTTGGCACATAAGAATTTGGAATCCAGCCGCGCCCCGAATATACTGGCTGTGGATGACAATCCCCAGAATCTCCGTCTTCTGGTCGGAATTCTCAATGAACACGGATACAGGGTGCGGCCGGCTCCCAGCGGCTCACTGGCCCTCAAATCCGCGGCCTCCATGGTGCCGGATCTGATTCTGTTGGATATAAACATGCCGGAAATGGACGGATACACGGTTTGTGAAAAACTCAAGGCTGATGAAAAAACCCGTGATGTTCCGGTAATTTTTATCAGTGCTCTCAGCGAGATCACGGACAAAGTCAGGGCTTTTGGCGCAGGAGGGGTTGATTTCATTTCCAAACCCTTTCAGACCGAGGAGATACTGGCCCGCATACGGACCCATCTGAAAATCCGGGAAATGCAGAACCGGCTGGAAGAACAGAATATCCGTCTCAGACAGGAGATTGAACAGCGCAGACACGCGGAGCAGCAGCTTCGGCTTGCGGCCAGTGTGTTTGAAAATGCTGTTGAGGGAATTATAATCACTTCGTCTGACGGAACAATTCAGAAAGTCAACCCGGGATTTACCGCGATTACAGGATACAGAGCGGAGGAAGTTGTCGGAGAAAATCCCCGGATGTTCAAATCCGGCAGACATGAGATTGATTTTTATAAAAAAATGTGGAATGAACTGCTGGAAAAAGGACAGTGGCAGGGGGAAATATGGAACCGGAGAAAAACCGGGGAACCCTATCCCCAGTGGATGTCCATTACGGTCATCCGGGATGCACAGGGAGAACCTCATCATTATTTGGCACTGTTCCGGGATATTACAGATGAAAAACAGACACAGGATCAGCTTCACCATCAGGCATATCATGATCCCCTGACCGGACTGCCCAACCGTCAGCTTTTCAATGACCGTCTGGGAAGGGCTTTGGCCTATGCGCAGCGCAACCGGGGCAATCTGGCTGTGCTGTTTCTGGATCTGGACAAATTCAAAAACATCAATGACACCTACGGACACCGCATCGGAGATCTTCTGCTTCAGGAAGTGGCCTCCCGCCTGAAAAAATCCGTGCGCAATGAAGACACGGTTGCACGGCTGGGAGGAGATGAATTCACCCTGATTCTTCATGATACACACAGAGGAGAGCCGGACGCGTGCGAAACAGCCCGACGGATTCTGGAATCCCTTTCCGCTCCCTATTGTCTGGAAAACCATGAAATACGCACCACCCCCAGCATTGGGATTTCCATTTATCCCAATGACGGAAAGGACGCCCAGACTCTTGTAAACAAAGCAGATGCGGCCATGTACCAGGCCAAGCACGAAGGCCGGGGCCGGTATGTGTGTTTCAGCGAAAGTGATTCCTGTAAGGTGCTGCAAGATTCCGGTTCCGCTCCCTGACAGGCAGCGCCGTGCCTCTCATCCATCCATTTCTCAGGCAGCCTGCGCTGCCTTGCGTTTTGCTTCCTGACAGACCTGCGTTAACCTCCGTACAAAATCAAACATTGCCGGACGGAAAGTTTGGCCCTGTCCCCAATTTTTCTCCATCCCTTCATTTCCGGTTTTTCCTACCTGAGAATACCCTGTCAACTCTATTGCTCTTTTTTTGCCAAAGTCCTATGTTCATTCTGCCCGGATGCCGCAAGATCTTTTTGGGAAAAGGGAGGTAAGCAGCAGTATGACGGGCCGGAGGCGGAAAATGACATTTGAGGAAAAAATCCGGAAAATCAGGGAATACGCGGCCGCGTATCTGGAAAGAGCCGAAAGGGAAAGGTGTTTCGGCGACAGGGAAAAGGCCGCTGTCCTGTTAAAAGACGGGCGGCGTCTCAAACTATGGGCAGACAGAATGGAGTTTCTGGTCCGGACCTGCAATCAAAAGAGCTGCTTTGTCAATTTTGAATCTGTCACCTGCAACAAACCGGAGTTTTCTGTAAAGGTGAAATCGCAAAATCAGATCTGACAGTGCTCTGCAAAAAAACCGGATTTTTTACAAAAATCCGGTTTTTCTGTGCAGTTGAAATCGCAAAATCAGATCTGACAGTGCTCTGCAAAAAAACCGGATTTTTTACAAAAATCCGGTTTTTCTGTGCAGTTGAAATCGCAAAATCAAACCTCACAGCGCACTATTCCATCCGATGAATCTTGAGCATGTTGCTCCGGTTTTTGGCCGGAATGGGTGAACCGTAGGTAATGGCCACCAGATCCCCTGCCTGAACAAATCCTTTTTTGAGCAGTTCGTCATTGAGTCCCTCTATCAGTCCCTCGGTATATTCATACACAGGAAAGGGAATGGGCGTAACTCCCCACAAAACCCCCATTCTCCGCACCACTTCCGCATTGGGGCAGAAGGCAAAAATATCTGCATTCGGACGCAGTTTGGAGACAATAGCGGCTGTCCGTCCGGTCTGGGTATAGACCACAATGGCCCGGATGCCGATGTCATCTGCGGCAGTGGCAGCCAGATGGGCTGTGGTCATTTCCTTTCCCAGGGTGTCCTTGAGAAAAGAGGAGGAAAATTTGGTATACGCGTCCGGAAAGGATTCAGCCTCCCGGATAATGCTGCGCATCATGCCAACGGCCTCTGCCGGATATTTTCCGGTCGAGGTTTCACCCGAAAGCATGACCACATCGCTTCCGTCATAAATGGCATTGGCAATGTCTGTGGTTTCCGCGCGTGTGGGAGTTGTGGTTTCCATCATGGATTCCAGCATCTGGGTGGCCGTGATGACCGGAACCCCCCGGCGGTTGGCTGCTGCTATGATTTTTTTCTGAACCACCGGCAACTGCTCCACCGGAATCTCTATGCCCAAATCCCCGCGCGCAACCATGACCGCATCAGCCTCATCAATGATATCCTCCAGATTCTGCACAGCCAGAGGACGCTCCAGTTTGGCAATGACGGGAATGCGCCTGCCCAGTTTGTCCATCTCAGCCTTGAGCAGCCGGATGTCCTCGCCGGACTGCACAAAGGAAAGGGCCACATAGTCAAACCCCAGTTCCATGCCAAACCGCAAATCAGCCCTGTCCTTGTCTGAAAGAGGGGACAGAGTGGTGCAGGTTGCCGGAAGATTCATGCCTTTTTTATCCTCCAGCAGGCCGCCCACCAGCACCCGGCATCTGACTTTTCTGCTGTCTGCATCCAAAACCCTCAGCACGATTTTCCCGTCATTGAGCAGAACCGGTTCATCTGCCTTTACATCTTCGCACAGGGGCGGATAGGATACAAAAATCGTATCTGCACTGGCTTCAGATTCATGGGGTGTGAGAAAAACCGAATCTCCCTGGTTAAGCCGCACTGCTCCGGGCACACGCACCCGGATTTTGGGGCCCTGCAAATCCTGAATCAGGGGCGCCTGCCATGATTTTTCCCGTGCGGCTTTGCGCGCAATCCGGTACAGTTCCCGGTGTTCTTCATAGGAACCGTGGCTGAAATTGAAACGGAAGGCATTGGCCCCGTTTTCAATTAAGCGGATGATCATTTCTTTGGATGAGGAAGAAGGCCCCAGAGTGGCCAGAATTTTTGCTTTTCGCATGGAATTTCTCCTGTTGCGTTTTGTATGCTGAAAAGGCTCATATACACAGGAATTTTTATGCCCCTGTGTTTAAAAACCTGATGAAAATCATACCGTTAAAATTATGAATTCACCTTACGCAGCCTTTCCAAAAATCGGAAAGTTATTCGTTCTCACCGTCATTCCGGCAAAAGCCGGAATCCAGTGTTTTCAAGCAGTTCTGGATACCGACTTTCGTCGGTATGACGGCAGTGCGTAAGGTGAGTTATGAATACGAATTAATGCCAATTCGCCATTGAAATTATACTTTGCGGAAAGTAATCTCTGCGAAAGGCAATGCCATATACAGTGCTGTCAGTTTATTGTAACCTTTGTGCCGTCTTTGTGTCCTTTGCGGTTAAAAAAATATGATTTGATACCGTTATTGTCCGTTTTTCCGCTGTTGGGCGTGTGCAAAAAACCGCTCCGCTCAATTTCTGCACGCCTCCGGATTTGCATTTCGCATTGTATAAAACCAATGGTGAATCGGTATTAAGCGGTGTTTTTTCAGCCTTGAATCTGAGCACAGGATTTTTTCACACAATCACCAGCCATGTCACCAGTTCAAAATCCTTTGTTTCACTGACTTGGCTGCTTTTGGGAACCAGCACCGCTCCCCGATCATGGGTAAGCCGGATGTTTGCCTTTTTTTTGAAAACCCGGACAATTTCACCCACTGCTTTTTTCAGCAATGCCGAATACCGGTGCATCCGGGTTCCCTGCGCGGTTTCCCGGTTGAACAAATCACAAATCGGCTCAAAAGGCGCATTCTGTCCCTGACAGAGCAGCCGGAAGATTTCAAGAACCTGTCTGGCACTGGCATAATTGTAGCGCATACTGCCGTCATCGTAAAGATAAACCAGAAAATACGGATGCAGCGGATTGAGCGCATCTCCGGCATCTGACGGAGTTTTTTGGGAAAGACAGAAAATCACGCCCGGTTTTATGATTTCCTTTTCTGTGACAGAAAATTCTTTTTCAGAAAAAAGATGCCCGTATTTGCCTCTGGGGCTGGGAACCAGCGCATAAATTCCCAGCGGCGTGTTTTTGAGTTTTCTGCCGTTGTTTTCCATAAAATGAAAAAGTTCCATCCGGAAATCATCCAGAGTGAAATCTGTGAGAGAAATGGATTCCTCCATGTCCTCCAGATCAGGAATCTCGTTCTGCAGTCTTTTCAACTGCCGGTTCCTGTATTTCAAATCATCGCTGATGAGTTCTTCCAGTTGCTGTGTGTTGAGAATATTGTCCTCTCCTGTGCCTGCAATATCCGCGAGTGCCATGCGCGCCTCCACGCGTTCTTTCAGATTGATGTAATTGTCAAGGTCTTTTGTGGGCCAGAAATTCACCAGCCGGATGCTGTCATTTCTGCTGCCGATGCGGTCAATGCGCCCGAATCTTTGGAGAATCCGCACCGGGTTCCAGTGAATGTCATAATTGACAAGAAAATCACAGTCCTGCAGATTCTGTCCCTCACTGATGCAGTCTGTGGCAATGAGAATGTCAATTTCCTCTGTCACAGAAGAGGAATTGAGCATGGCCCGATTTTTGGAAACCGGTGAAAAATTTGTCAGAATGCTGTCATAATCATTTTTTCCCAGCGAGGTTTGCACGGCATTTCCGCAGACCATCGCGCAGTGCAGTTGCAGATCGTTTCTGATCCAATTTTTCAGGTTTTCATACAGATAGCGCGCAGTATCGGCAAAAGCGGTAAACACAAGGACTTTTCTGTTGTTTGTGTTTTTCGGTCTGCTGATTTTGTCCCGGATAATCTTTTTGAGTTCCTCCAGTTTGGCATCACGGGAAGAATCAACAGCTTTGGCATTGTTGAGCAGATCAATGAGTGCGTCCTTGTCTTTGCGCAAATCTGCTGTCCATTTTTCCAGTTCCAGATCCGCGAGATCAAATTTCAGGTTTCTGCCCACCAGCCACTGATCAGTTTCATCTGTGTTTTCCTCCAGTTCCTCTTCCAAAGGCGTGAAATTTTCCAAAAACTCCTCCTGAGATGCGGCTTTGGTTTGGAGAAATTTTTGGATTTTTTCCTCCAGATTCTCAATCTTGGCAAGGGTTCTGTCCAAAGAAATGCCAAAAGAGGCAATGGAACTTTCCAGCCGTTTGAGATAATTGACTTTCATCATGCCAATGAGAAAATTTTCACGGTCACTCTGCTTGAAATGGATCAGATCCCCTGCCAGTTGCTCATATTTTTTCTGTTTTTCCGCTTTCACATAGGCAGAGGGATTGAACACTGCCAGTCTGTATTCAAGAATCTGCCGGTTGATGCGATCATATGAGGGAAAACGTTTTTGCAGATCAATTTCCGGAAAAATGGAAACCGGTTTTTCCCGTCTGGGAAAAGTGCCAATGGCATCCATATTGTAAAACCGGGCAATATGTTTGCGCGAACGCGCAAGCGTGAGTTCATCCAGCAGTCTGAAAAAAGAGGCATCCAGCAGTTCCAGCAGATCTTTCATGGTGCCGGATTTTTCCTTTGCCCACCGGGTAAAGGTTTTCTGTGCATTTTCAAGGGTGTTTCCTATGCTTTTGATGTGGCAGGTTTCGGCAAGCGCGTCATCTCTGCCTTCGGTGATAAAAGCTGTCTGATTCCGCAAATCCCGAAGCGTATTGTTCACCGGCGTGGCAGAAAGCATCAGCACTTTTGTTTTTCCCCCGGATCTGATGATTTTTTCCATCAGCCATTTGGCGCGGTTCATCTTTGTTCTGCCCTGTTTGACTTTTTCCATTGGATTGCCCCGGAAATTGTGGGATTCATCAATCACAAGCAAATCATAGGCACTCCAGTTGAAATTTGCCAGATCAATGCCATTGGCATCCGATTTTCCGCTTTCCCGTGCCATGTCTGTATGATATAAGACTGTGTAATCAAAACGGTCTTTTTTGAAGGGATTGAGCGCATGATTCTGCCGTGCCTGATAGATAATCCAGTTGCGGCTGAGTTTTTTGGGACACAGCACCAGCACTTTTGCATTGAGATTTTCAAAATATTTGATGACCGCCAAAGCCTCAAAGGTTTTTCCCAGTCCCACACTGTCCGCGATGATGCACCCGTTGTGCTTCATGATTTTGTTAATCGCGCCTTTTACGCCGTCTTTCTGAAATTCATAGAGCATATTCCATATTTCACTGTCATAAAAACCTGTTCTGCCCTCCGGCATAAGCTCCTGTTTCTGTTCATGGAGATAGTCTTCAAAGATGTGATAAACTGTTTTGAAATACACAAATTCCGGGTCATTTTCTGTGTAAATCTGCTCCAGATGGCGCAGCACCTCTTCTTTGACATCCTCCACCAGCCCGGTGGAATCATTCCAGATGGCATCAAACCAGTTTTTCAGTTCCCCGCGATCCCGGTCACTGTCTGCTATCAGATTGAGTTCAATGTTTCTGTTTCCGCCAAATCCCAGCCCCCTGACCGTGAAATTGGAACTGCCCGCGATGGCTTTTTCAATTCCGCTTTCCTGTTTTATGTGCCAGAGTTTTCCATGCAGGAAACTGGGTTTGACCATGGATCGGATTTCTGCTTTGTTTCTGATCCAGTCCGCGCATTCTCTGGCAGCAGATTTCTGTTCCAGCCGTTTTTCAGGCGGTATTGTCAGACCGTCTTCTTCTATTCTGAATTCCCGGACATTGTTTTTTTCCGGGTCCAGAGATTTGACAAACGCGGGTTCTCCGAACAGAAAACGCAGAGCTTTGATTTCATCCAAATTTTTTTTCAGATGATGATAGGCATAAATGGTGAAATATGCGGAAACAATGGAAAGTTCCGAGTTTTTGGTCACGGTTTCTTTCAAAAATCCGCCCACTGTGCCGCATTTGTGATTGTCTCTGACTGCATACCAGTTCATGTTCTGCTCCTCGTTCGTCTGCTGTGAATTGCAATAAACAGGTAACCATAAATTTTCAGATATAAAAGTAGCACAAGCTTCCAGCTTGTGCCGCAGTTGTGAACAATCTGGAAGTATCCCAGAGATAGATCATAACACGATCTCCTCATCATTTTTTGTCCGATTTTCATAAATGTCACGGATGATGTTTTCAACGGAGCGATCATCCTGCCATGTTCCGCTCAGTGCCAGCAACTGCTGCGTTGCCCTGTCCGGTTCAGCGATTTATCTGTAAAAATCTTCTATTTCAATAAAACAGAATCCAGCAGCTTTCTGTTCTTTGATAACAGATTGTTAATCAGTTTTGATACTGCCATCTTTTTCTCTCTTGCAAGAGTAAGAAAATATTCCTGATTTGCTCTGTCAAGATAGACAGGCAATTCTATCTCATTTTCAGGAATATAAAATTTGCCTTTCACACCTTTTGAAAAATCATACTGTTTTTTCATTATTTGCCTCCTAAGCGGTTTATGTATTCTTTTTCCTCATATTTTTCAGCTTTTCTTGCAGAAATGATCCTTATAAATTCAACATCGCCTTTTATTCTTTCTGTATGAATTACGACTGTTATACCATGATTTTTTATTTTTCCGATAGTGAACCATCTTTCTTCAAAATCTGAATAATATTCATCGGAAACAGAAATTGCATCAATATCTGAAAAAACAAAAGCGGCTTCTTCAAAAGATATGCCATGCTTTTTTATATTTATATGATTTTTCCGTTTATCCCATTCAAATTTCATTCATTTGACTCCTGCTTTTTCCAAAGATACAACTTTTCCCGCAAACAAACCGATGGAAAGGGAAAGCCTGAACTTTTCCTCCAGATTTTTTCCAAAATCAAGGTGCTGAATCAATGGTATGAATTCATTTAACACATCTGTCTGTATACCTGTATGTGTCATAAAAATATCCTCCTTTGCTGTTGAAATGACGACAGGGATTTTTATAAATAAAACCTGTCAGTATGTTTTTCCAAGTCGGAACAATTCGGATGTTCATACAGTCATAAGATATTGTTCAATACCATCTGTTTTTCTGATGATCTCTTCGACTGGTCTGCATGTCTGAACAGCCTTTTTCAGTTCTTCCAAGTGATATTCAATATCCGGCTTTGCCTTTTCCTGAAAACAGAAATGTCTGAATTCAGCATCAGCAAGCTGCTGGTGAAAAGATTTTTCTGCTGTGTTCATTTCTTTTTTCCTTCCACAATGGCAATTTCCTTTTCAAAAAATCCGCATTCTTTCATCAGAACAGATTTTGTTCAATGATAATGTCATGCAATGATTTTCCTCGTAATGTAATACACTTCAGAATATCATCCGGTTCAGGAACGCCGAATTTCTGACACCCTGACTGAACTAATTCCTGTAATGATGCGAATATTTTTCGATCATTCACCCGCGTTCCATTACGATCAATACTCAGTTGTTCACATTTGCAACAGTGAAGTAATCTTGATGGGGCTGATGGCTCTTTTATCAGCAGAATAGATTCTTTTACTTTGAATTCAATGGAAAAAAATTCTCTGTCAGATTTTTTAAGGAGCAGAATGAAATCTTTTCCTTGTGTACGTGAAACTTGTTTAACCTGAATTAACTCCAGTTGCTGCAGAACAGCCATAATTGCCTGCAATTCTGCTTTATAGATGGGCGCAGAGATGTCATGATGCGACAGCGGATTGAGCAGGGCATCTTTGTAAATTGCCAAATCTTCAAAATTGGCGTAAGGAAGGTTTTCTTCCTGACAAAAATCTTTCAGATTAATAATCAGAGCATTCAGATTTTTCTGCACTGTACTGTAATTTCCTGTTTTATCATCCGGTGGAACTTCTTTCAATCTGCATGGAGGTTTCAGTAAATTTTTCAACACGCGTTCACAGTCTTTTCGCAAATACATCCCACAGGCAGGATAATCATGCACGGCAATGTAATCTTTCGCTTTTTTGAGATACCCTTTAGTTGGAATGATATGAGGAACTTCAAAACCTGACGCATCATCAGCATACATTTCCAAAAATGACCAGAGATTTTTGGCTTTACGTTCAAACCAGTCTTTGGCAACCTCAAACCAATGCCTGTCATATGTGGTTAGAAAAATTTGAAAATCAGCAAAATTGTCCTGTAAAATTCGCAGAAGCGGAAGCCGGTTGGACATATCCAGTCCGATGAAAATATCATCCAGAAACAGAATTTTATAATTCGGTGGTTCCGGAATAATTTTCAACGAAGCAAGATACAGGCACAGCGATAGTGCGGACAGGCGTGCCTCATTCAAAAATTCATTATATCTGGTTGGGATACCTGCACCAAAATATGTTGATGCAAGCGTGATTTCTCTGCCTGTAATGATTTTTTTGCCTCCTGTTCCCTGAATGCCGAGAGTCGGTTTTTCAAAGCTGAGAGTTACATGATGATTAAAATATCGATTCAGCCAATCATTTGTTTTATCAGCTAAATTTTGCAAAAAATCCTCCAAGCCATTATTGAAGTTCGGCAAAGTTTTCGTGATCACCTGTTTATACTCATTGGTACTGGCTCTCAATTGCAATGCATTCTGAATGGACGCCCAATCTTCTCCGAATGTTTTCCCACTTTTGCGATTTTTATGGTAGGGTAAAATGGTTTCAATCAGGACAGAAAACATATCCGGTTGTTTTGCTTCATTTTCAGCCAGATAGGTGCGTAACAGACGTTTGTATGTAAAAAACGGGTTATGGTAATGCGTGTCTGTCAGAAAATTTGGAATTGGTACAGGTGAAGTGCTGTCATTTTGATAGACAAAAGTCTGGTCAGTATCCATGACAACTTTGACAGAGGGAGAATTATTGTCAAATATGTTTGCAGCAATAGGTTTTGATTGGTTCGCTGCGGCAAAAAAATCTTCTGCTGCCTTGTACAATGAACTTTTACCGCTCCCGTTTTCACCATAAATCAGCATATTTTTCCCTTGTACTGAAATGGTGTATGTATGATAAAAAGCACGGTAGTTATGCAGTTCAATGGTTTTGATTTTCATGATGTATGAACCTCCAATCCTTTGATAATTCGTATTTCTTTGACACTATCCAGATAATACAGCCGCTGACTGACCGGATGCTCCCGGTCATACAGTCGGGTAAATACAGTTTTAATCATCGCCAATGTCTGTTCCTGAGATGCTGTCGGTGTTATCGCAGGTAAATCGTATAAGTACTTTAAAATATCCTTTTCCGACTTTTTCAGACTGTCTTCAAAATACAATTCATAGACGCAGCCGTCTATAATCTGTTCGAAAAATGATGACATTATCTGATCTTTTCCTGTCGGCAGAGTGCTTTCGACTTTTTTGAGGAACAGAATATAATCCACCATCATATCGAATGGCTGCTGGGCTTTTTGTGAAATTTTTGGAAGTGGCAAATTCTCCAAAAATGCTTTTTTATAGCGGTATTTTCCAACCAGTTCACCGCCTGCATAAAATTTTTTGAAAAAATATGTGACAGGTTTTGAATTTAACAGTGCAGTCAGATATTTCAGACTTTCACCGGTTATGAAAAATACTGTTGCTTCCGGATAATAACCTTTTTCATCATAATGAAACTGCGGTTCACTGACAATTTCAGAAAATATTATTTTGGGTTTTTCAAATTCTTTATAGTAAGATATTGTATCTTGGGTTTCAAACCATTGATTATTCGTTTTTTTTCTGCATCCATTTTGACCACTTTGCTCTAATTTTTTCCCAAAAGATTTAAAATAATTCATTATCAATGGATATTCGTTAATATCTAAATGAAGTGCAGGAAATGCTGAAATTAACCATAAATTTTTAAAATTGGAATGATAACGCCTGACATCCCGTCCCCTTAAAACCGGTTTGATAATTTCGGCATTTTTGGGATCTTTGCTTATCAGTTCATCTTTCTTCCTGCCATCAATAATAAATGCTTCATTATAACCTGTTACAATACCACGATTGAATTTAATTTCCCATTTTTTCAGGGGTAAACCGATATTTTCAACCTTTTCTTTTATTTTTAAATCGTTATTTGGAACAATTGTCCAAATGTCTTCTCCAAAATGAGAAACATTTATTTTATATTGGTTAAAATACTCGGCAATCGAAAGATCGTCTTTATACAAATCCTGTTCAAACTGAACTGCCTGCGTTTTGTGCTGATTTTGTGCTTTTTGGGAAATTAAAATATTGGAGTGGACAATGGCACTTTCAAAAATCATTGTCTGTCCAAAATCAACCAATTGAACTGGATTTGTTTTTTCGGAAAAAAACTTTCGAAGGTTTTTTCCATAGCCTGCCCGAAGCCATTTATTGGATGTGATAAGAGTTAAAAAACCATTTTCTTTAAGAAGTTCATTGCCCTTTTCGTAAAACAGGGCATATATATCTCCGGTGCTTGCAAAACAACTGAACTTTTGTTTTTGCAAAATATTTTTCTCCTCTTTTCCCAATTTCTGAATCTGAATATACGGCGGATTCCCAATCACAATATCAAACCCGTCTTTTATGCCAAACATCCATTCCGGATCAAACCATCCGCAGGATTTTCCGGAAAAAGGTTCCCACATGGCAAGGCGCAGCATTTCGGAATCTTTGTCTTTTACCTCATTCCAATCCAGCAACTGTTCTGACATTCTTTTCTGCACCTGTGCAAATTCCCTTTTCACAGCCTCTTTTTCATCCTCATGGCTTGAAAAATAAACTGTGTGCAGTTCTTTGAGCCTGTCAATCTCATCCTGAGATTCAAAAACGCCCATGTTTCCTTTTGGCAGTCCGATCAAGGCATTGGCGCAGACAAACTTGAATTCCAGATTTGGCAAAGGCAGAATGCCCCGGTTTTCCTCCTCATTGTCCGAAACTTTCTCATCCACCACCAGAGACAGAAAAAAGCGCAGTTTTGAAATCTCTGCGGCTATGGGCTGAATGTCAATCCCATAAATGCTGCTTCGGATAACACCCAGTTTTCTTGTGTAATTCCAAAGGTCTTTTTCTCCCTCCAGTTTTCTTCTCATCATTTCCCGTGCTGTGGGATCAGGAATGTTTGCCAGCAGTTTTTTCAGCCATTTCCGTGAATCCGGATCAGTTTTCTGCAAAACCAGAATCATTTTCTGCAGAATTCCCATGGGAAACGCGCCGGAACCGCACGCGGGATCAAGGATTTTCAACTGATCCAGCGCATCTGTCACCCTGTCTTTTTCCGCGTCTGTCAAACCGCTTTCTGCATCCTGCCATGACAGCAGCCGGGCAATTTTCTCTTCCCTGATTCCTGTTTTGCCCGCAAGACACAGCTTCAGACTTTCATCTGTCATATATTCCACTATGGCTCTGGGCGTATAATAGCTTCCTGTTGATTTTCTTGCGGTTTCACCGGTTTCCGGATTGATTTCCGCGAGCAGGTTTTCAAAAATTCTTCCCAGCATTTCCGGGTCAATGGAAATTTCCATCTCAACCGGTGTGTTTTCCTCTAGGGTGAAATGGTAATGCTCAAATATTCCAAGAAGTTCAGCAAACCATTCATCCGGTATTTTCAGGGTGTTCACATGCACAGAAATGCCCATCTCACTGATTTCATAAAAATCATGGCGATGGGGTTCAAAAAGTCCGCCGTTGAGAAAGGGAATCCGATTCCAGTCGCCCTTTCGCAACTCAGGCATCCGATCTTTTCTTTTCCGGTTCAGAGCCCCAAAAAACAGGAGTTCAAGAACTTTGTGATAATATCCCAGAGCATGATTTTCCCCCACTGATTTTTGGGAAAGAATCCGCTCGGAAATCAGGGGAATGTCTCCCTGTGATCTTTTCTTTTTCAGAAACTGGCAGAACAGCAGACGGCCAATGAGACGCACCGCGAATTCTTTTTTCACGGTGTCATCAGGATTTCCGGGCAGTTGAAGCTGTCCTTTTTCTGCCATCCTCTTTGCACCGTTTCTGCGTTCACCGCCCACCAGTTTTGTGAAAGCCGCTGCCACAGCATTGTAAAAATTTTTGTTCAGCACAGAAGTGTCAAGGGTTTTCTGCCACGCATCATGCAGTTCCACAAAACTGCTGAACCCCTGAACCCGTTTCAGTTCCTCAAAGGACAGATCAAAAAGAATTTCGATATGGGCCCTGTGGGGTTTTTCAATGGAAATGTCTTTGATAAGTGTCACTTTTTCCAGCACATCTTTGGATTCATCCCTTTTGTGCAGCCTGCGGCTGATCATGGAAAATGTCAGATGCTCCCCGTATTTGAACACCAGCATGACCGGCATGGAAAACACTTTGTTGATTTCACGGCAAATCTGCGCCAAAGCAGTGCGGGAATATGCGGATTTTTCCAGTTCAACCGCAAAAAACAGATAAGACTCAATGATGGTGTCATTCACCTTTTTTGTGTCAAACAGATTTCTTTCATCAGACACTTCCTCTTTCGTCAACTGAAACAGCAGATCAATGCTTTTCCATTCATTCACAAGGGCTTTGTCCGCACGGAACCGGCTGTCACTGCCGAGAAAGGAATCCTGGAAACCGGCAAAGGTTTTTTCCGCAAGGGGATTCTGCCGATGCGTATTGTAAGCAAGTGTGGAAAAAAGGGAAATGGCATTTTTGCTCATGCTTCCCTCTGAAAATGCCTTAATGGCATTCTGTATGGCTGATTTTGCATCCGTGCTGTTCATTCTCTTTCTCCTTCAAATTAAAGGCAGGGTGTGCAAAATCGCTTTCTGCACAGGGCAGACCGAATTTCCGACAGCGATTTTGCACACCCTGCTCTACTGAAAAAAAATGGGCGTCTCAAACCCTAAGGGACTCGGAACTTCCCAATATACCGTTTTTGATTAAAAATTAACTTTATCCATAAAGGACAGCTTTTTTATAAACGGTATATCAGCATTTTCCATGTCCCTAAGGGTTTTTATGCTGAAATTTTTTTAACCGCAGAGAACGCAAAGGGAACGGCACATCCTGATTCTGCGTTCTTCGCGTGAGCGTTGCGATCTTTGCGGGCAAACAATGTGAAAGAAATTTATTTGACAGACCATTTATGATAATCCCGCAAAAAGTCAAAAAACCCGTCATTCCGGCGAAAGCCTGGGTACAGAATATACTGAAAATACTGGATTCCGGCTTTCGCCGGAATGACGCAGAATCAGAAATCCGGACTTTTTACGGGTTCATCAAGTATGGATTGACACGCCGGGAAAAAAGCGTCATATCCTGTTTATTGTTAAAGGAATGAAAGCAGAATGTCAAATCTTTCTTTTTTGCATTCTGACATCAAATCTGAAAAATAACTGTGCATTAATCTTCGTGAAACTTTGAGTCTTTGTGTCTTCGCGGCAGAATGAAAACACCCGGAAACGAATTTTTCTGCTGAATTGTTTTTCAGATTTCATATCCTATTGCAAACAGGAGAAAAACCGGATGCTGAATAACAGGGGGTTTCAGTTATGGGTGGTGAATCTGGTGTCATCCGCGCTGCTGCTGGTGCTGATGATTACCGGTCTTGCAAATGCCTTTCTTGTTCCCAGAGGATATGAAACAAAAGCCGGAGGGCTGAACGGTCTGCGTCATTTCCTTTGCGATGTGCATCTGTATGCCGCGCTGATTTTCATTGCCGTCATGCTTGTTCATCTGCTGCTGCACCGCAGTTATATCGCTGCCTGTCTGAAAAAATACGGCCTGTTCGGGAGAAGGGCCGATGGCGTCAGAAAGGAAAAATAAGCGGTGTCAGCCCGATGGTGATGACAGCGGTGATCAGGGTCATGACTGCGCCGATTTTGGCAAAATCCGAAAACGCATATCCGCCCGGAATCCATACCATCATATTGGTCTGATAGCCTGTGGGCGTGACAAACGCGCAGGATGCGGAAATCATCAGCACAATGGCAAAGGGCATGAAACTCACCTGCATCTGCTGGGCTGTGGAAATCGCAATGGGGAACATGAAAGCCGCTGCCGCGTTGTTGGTGATGATATTGGTCATAAACGTGCAGCCCGCAAAAATGACCCCAAGGGCCATCCAGGGGCTGCTGCCGCCCAGGGACGCGAGCACATTGGTCAGACCGCTTTCAGTTCCGGGAACGGAA
>CAZDIU010000043.1:0-25330 GCA_964505535.1 uncultured Desulfobacterales bacterium
CATAAAGGACAGCTTTTTTATAAACGGTATATCAGCATTTTCCATGTCCCTAAGCCCTGAAAGGGCGGATTATATGACGGCAGCATTCCGGAAAAATTTCTCAATGCGCCCCTTCAGGGTCCGGATTTGTTTTTCACCCTTTTCCCGGTGCGCTGCACCGGGCTGCATCAATCCGCCCTTTCAGGGCTTTCCTGAAATGCCTTTTCTTCAACTTAATGGCATTGCGGCGGTGCTCAGAGTGATTTCACAGGTCAGGAAATCCGCAAATGAAAGCGGTTCCGGCATTTCCGGCAGAGGAATTCCGTTTAGAAGTTAGACCATTAAATTTTAACCCATTGATTTTTAAGGACGCAAAGTTTTTTGTACAAATTATTTGATATAGAAATCAAAAAAACCTGACTCTCACACTGTTTATCTTTTCAAGATAAATATTGCCATTATCCATATACAGAGTTATATAATAACAAGGTGTGTTATCTGTCAAGCCGATTATTAATTCTGAATATATCGGATAAATTTCAAAATGTCGCAATTCAGGACCGGTTATGAATTTGGTATACCTTGACAGATTGTTTTGGGCAATTGATTCCTAACCAATTTAATCAGATAGTTATAACAAATAATGGAAAATATCCAAAATCTGCATATAAACAAATCAAAGGATTATCTGAAAGAATTGTATTTTTCTGATAACCGCCCCTAGGTGGTTGCTTTTTCCGGTGGGAAAGATTCAATTGCAAAATGAAATCACATTTTAAAATGGGCAGTGGGATTTCCTATGCTGATTTTTAAAACTACAAATCAATATGTTATTTAGAATAAGTATAAGCAGTATCATGGGTGTATCATTTAACCCATTGGATTTATCATATATAAGCAAAACCAGTGTGTTTAAAAAAATATAATAATATTAATTGGTTATTTATTTCAATATGTCGAGACCCACTGCCTAAACAGCATCCAAAGTACTGCATGACCAATTTAGTTTTTTACAGAATCGCTGACTGATCAACAAATTGAATTTTCTAAAAAATTCAGTTTGTAATCCTATAAAATTCAACGTAGTTATGTAGTACGTTTCTGCAAGGGTTTAATGGTTCATGTTTTTGGCAGACTGGCTGCTGCAATTTTTTTAATGGTTTTTTCACTCTTAGTTGACATAATTATATGAAGATTACATCCTGAAAATTGGAAATTTTGCTGAAAATCATCCGAAAGGTTCATGGGAGAGATGGGAACGTCTTAACTATATGATATGTATAAATAATCGTACAAATACATTTGATTCAGGAATTTTGATATTATGGCAAGAAGGAAAACAGTCAATATTACTGGCATCAAACGGGTGGAAGGAATCCCTTACCATGATGCTTGGGTAGCGTTCAAGTGCTTAAATTGCAAGGAAATGAATTACGTGCTTATTGGGCAAGAATTATTGTCACCGAATGAAGCCGTTGAGAGTTGTGTATGGGATTGCAAGCATTGTGGTTTTATTCATTCAAAGGAGTCGGATTTGCCGTTTGAGAATTGGGAAGATGAATACAATGATTCCAATTCTACAACAGCTTTAAGGTTTTGGGAAGGGTTCTTTCGAATAGCTACCGAACACCCTGAATCCTATTGGAAACAATGTAATGTATGCACACGCATATTACCATTTCAAGCATTCAGCAAACATTCGGGTTGGGGACCGCTTGAGCGGCAGATGGAGTGCAGAAGTTGCAAAGGTGCGATAAATGCGGTACTGAATCCCAAACGAAGCAAGGAACAGTTGCATGAATCGGCTGTCAGAAGAAGGATTGCAGATTTATTTCTTGAAGGAGAGAATGAAGCCATTGATATGAAGGAATTGTTCAAACGGTTTGATGGGCGTTGTTTCAAGACAAAAGCTCCTTTGGATATCAATATTCGGTCAACTTGGGCTGTTGACCATATCCTTCCTTCAAAGTACTTGTACCCGCTCAAGAAGGAGAATGCTGCCTTATTGTCCAAAAGTGCTAATGAGAATAAACGCTATAAATGGCCAAGCAAGTTCTACACCAACAATGAGTTAATTGAACTGGCAAAAATCACCGGAGCCGACCTCAAGCTTATTTCAAGTAAGCAGCCAATAATGAATCATAACATTGATGTGAACAAAGGCGTTGAGAGATACCTGCAAGTGCGCGAGAAATCCGACTTGCCCAAAAGAATCAAAGAAATCAAAAAGATACTTCAAGTTTATGGGCTGGTTGGTGGTCTTACGAAAGAAAACAGGAAACTTTTGGGTTTATCCTAAGGTTCTGTTGACATTTCTATAACATGCTGTTTTTATTTATACAGAGTTCTCTGAGCCGGACAGACGGAGTTTCACCGGTTCTGTCCGAAACGGCAGCATGCAGCATTATGGCACGGCTGCCGGTTCAGATTTCCGGTTTGAACAGCCTTCTGAATCTGAAATGTCAACAGAACCTAGGTCAAAACCAAATACTGATGTGAGGTAACCGTACCTTTGTCACGTATACCATGCGATTCACAATGGGCAACGCTCTCATCAAATAAGTCAGCCCTACGGAACCAACGCTTGCTGATTTTTTGTAATTCTTCTGCCATATCACACTTGGAACTTTTACCAAGGTGTAACAAGCAAACGCCCCCTCTTTTGATCCGCTCACGAGTTTGCCGGAATATGCTTTTGTAAACAGCAAAGTCCTTTTTCTGTTTTTCTTCGACAAAGGAGTTTATTTGATACTTGAAATCGGTAGCAGACCAACCCGAAAACCAGATTCTAATCCAGTTTGCCAAATAAAAGCGCGTACTGTCGAAGAAGGGCGGTGAGGTAATTACAGCATCAAGTTCGTTGATTTCCTGCGGCCAAATGGCGGTTGTATCTTGGTTAAAGATTCTGCCAGGAGTAAAGTTTAGTGGCAAATCTTCATTCAGTGTGCGTTCAACTTTGTCAGTCAGACTCTTAATCAGGTTTCTGTATTCAAAGTCACCTTGCGGGGCGTATGGCACTATTGGATGGGAACGCCTGCTTAATGCATAAGGGCGGTTGCCGTGCAAAATATGCAGCAGGGATGACACTACCAGCATTTCACTCGGATTCTTGGGATAATTTTCTTTGACAAATCTTCGCGCAAGAATTATCTCTTTGAGCGTTTTTGCCTCATAATAATCTGCCAGCGTCTTGTTAAATCCAAACGTCTTTGTTTCCTGTAACTCGCCTTCCGTACACTTATTATTTTGGATAAATTGTTGCAACTGCATTATGTAATTCATGCAATCGCCCTTCAGGTGCACGGAAACTTTGGCAGAAGATATATAATAGGCCGGGATACTGATATCAATTCCGTAAGATTTCATGCCGTTCAATGCTGCCTCAAAAGGAATTGTACCGACACCGGCGAAAGGGTCTAACATGCTTCCTCTTTCTGGAACAAATGTCTTAACCAGATGATAAGCAATGGCTGGTTTCAACTTTCCCTGATACGAACATAGAGAATGGATGTTGTGCCCCCAATTTCTTTTGGAATAGGGGAAGGATTGGTGCGGAAGTTCCTGAGTAAAATTTTGCCAGTTCTTACGACCGTGAAATACAATCGGAGTTATATTCAGATGTTCTTTCTTCGACTGCTTATATTCAAATACAAGTAAAGTTTGACTTAGTACCGCTTTGCTTCTCGACCTCCGTTTACGCAATAGTTTATTTTCTTGGAAAGCGTAATTGCCTTTCTTCAGTAGTTCTATCAGTATTTCATCCGTCGGTATATGAACGCCGCCAAAAATGGAATCTCCGATGTCAATCAGAACTTTGGCGCGGTTTGACAGGTGTTTTGTGAGCTTTGTAAAAACTGAGTCCATTTCTTCAAAATAGCTCCGTACCATTTTTGGAATACGTTTGTCATAGGCATCCTTTTCAAGTAAAGCAAGGGTATCTTTCAGCAGTTTGCTCTTACTCGTAATATCATTTTCATATTGAGCACCGCATCCTTTTTTTACGTCATTTATTCCGCTTGTTAGGGCTTGGTCGCGGAAATGTCTCAGATCATTTTCAAACTGGATATAGCGAAGAAACCATAACTCAAGCTTGGTATTCCGGAAGTAGTTAGTACCATTCAGATATGGTGGACTTGTAATTACAGCATCTACTTCAAGATCATTTACAAGATCTATGTTTTTCGAGTTGGCGGTTATGAATTCAGGACTTGATTTCAAAATATGGTCCATATTCTTGATATCTTCTGACATTTCCATCAATTTTGTTGGAAGAAAATCGTCAAGACTGACAAGTTCCTTTTCAATTTCCTTTTTAGTCTTGAAACGAACATCT
Source organism: uncultured Desulfobacterales bacterium (assembly GCA_964505535.1). GTDB lineage: Bacteria > Desulfobacterota > Desulfobacteria > Desulfobacterales > Desulfococcaceae > JAABRU01. The sequence goes on from CAZDIU010000043.1 coordinate 4,313, forward strand.
CCTGCCTTCTTTAGAAATGAAACCGGAATCAATCCAGCCAAAGCAGCAATCGTTATCGTATCGGCCAGCAATTCATCCTCCAATTTGACTGCATCTATGTAGGAGCGCAAGCGCAAAATATTTGTGAAAACCTTCTCATCAAAGTACTTGCTACTATTGAACAGAGCGGTATAACTTTCTATCAGGCGCTTATCTTCCTCAAAATTATCAAGGTCACGGATAATGCGGTTAGCAATTGTGCGCAACTGATCGGAGAGTTTGTTCCGCGAATTATGATTTGCTTGTAAAATGGTCAGTTTGGTTTGTATAAGAAACTGTAAAAGTGGATTTATTTCAGAATAGACGGTCTTAATTCCAAAAGAGTTTGTGGCAAAAATTGTTGTGCCTGTGCCAGCGAAAGGGTCATAAATACTCTTGATGCCATGAAGCCCGTAATTATCAATCAACGACTTTACAAAGTCAGGGGAGTAACCTTCAATGTATGGATACCAGAGTTGAAACGGAATGGTTTTGCTCCCTTTAAATGTTACATCTTTCGCTTTTATCTTATCAAAACCGCTTAGGTTCTTTTTGATTAGTCGCTTTATGACCTGATTGATTGACCGTTCCTCCTTATTAGCGAACAGGATAAGCTGCTGGTAACTTTTTATGCCGATCAGTTCCCTTATTTCCTCATTGCTGAGTTCCTTGATCTTCGTATAATAAGGTGCCTCGGGTTCATTGAAAGCGAGGGTGACCGCTTTCCCCTTGGAATCCTCAGAAGGATAGTCACTGAAATAAATAGATTTAAAAAATTGCTTTGACATAATAAAAACAATATATCATTCTATGATAGATATTTCAACTTATTTTTTTTGAAATTTAAACACATAACAAGGCGATGCGCTCCATTGCTGCCGGTGAGCTTGGTCGATAGACGGAAAATGTATCTACCGGAGGATAACAGATAAACATAATCTGAGTAAAAATTCAGATTTCAGCTTGTACGGCAGATCAAACAGAAGAACGGTATTGAACCGGAGATCATCAATCTTGTGGAAGTGTTCAAACAGCATTGTCCGGTTTGATTTCTGTTAAAAATAAAACTGCCCTGAACCAAGTACACAAAATCTTATCCGGTTTGCACTGCCGAGGCCAAAGACGGTTTTCTGTTGCAGTGCACCATGAATTTAGCCACAGACTGTGGGCAGCGGCCACGGCCTGTATCTAACTTTTTCCATTGTTTTTTCAGTTCACAGTTGATGTCCTGAAGCTATAATGTTTCAATTTTGGTTTTTTCGGACATATTTTTTTGCTTTCATGCCGGACTGCGGAAAAAGAGCGGTTTCCGTTTCGGAAATCTGTAAAAACAGGCTGAAAAGGCATGTTTTCAGATTTAAGCAAATTTTGTGCCATAAAAAACCAAAGTTGAAACATTATATTTTTTGAATTCAATAAGTTATACCCATTCACCGTCATTCCGGCGAAAGCCGAAATCCGGTAACCTGAACGCTGGATACGGATTTTTGTTGATATGACGGAGATGCTCCAATGCCATTAAGTTAAGGGGTAGACACCTCAGCCTCCCCCTTTTTCAAAGGGGGACCGAGGGGGATTTTCAGGCGAACAGGGAGAAATCCCCCCTGCCCCCTTTTACAAAAGGGGGGATGAAAAAGGCTTAACTTAATGGCATTGCGGCGGTGCTCAGAGTGGTTTCACAGGTCAGGAAATCCGCAAATGAAAGCGGTTCCGGCATTTCCGGCAGAGGAATTCCGCACTGTCCGGCCTGTTTTTGGAAGTGATATTCAGGGAACCCGGGCCGCTGACTTCCAGAACCCGGATATCCGCACTGCCGCATGGACAGAGCCGCTGTTCATCTGCGGATTTTCCATACGCGGAAACTGCCTCGCTCACACGCATTTCAGAAGAAATTTCTGTCTGATATGTCCGGGGCGGGGCAGTATCCTTTCTGATATGAGCATAAATTTTTTCTGTGATTTCATCCATATGCTTCAGTTCGTGTTCCCATATGCGGAGAATCTTCCAGCCCATTGCCCTGAGCTGATCATCAACTTCCATATCCCGGAGAACATTGCGCCGCAGTTTGTCCTTCCAGAAATCCCATCTGTTTCTGGGCGCAGAATAATGAAGGGGGCACCCGTGCCAGAAGCATCCGTCCACAAACACCGCTGCACGGGATTTGGAAAATGCCAGATCAGGCCGCCCCGGAAGATCCGGATAAAGACGGTAGCGCAGTCCTTTGGTCCACAGGGTTTTGCGCAGCAGGATTTCAGGTTTGGTGTTTGTGCTTCGTATGCGGGACATGTTTTCGGAACGGGTCATTTTCTGCGGCTTTTTCATATTCTTTACCAGAACAGTTTAGGCGATTTCCAAATATGAATCTGCCATGTCCGAAGGAGTCACAAACGGAAAGTCTGTGACCGGATTAGCAATCCTCAGACACTGCCAAACTTTCAGTTTGGCACTCCTTTGGCAGATTCTTTTCAGAAAATCACCTTAAGTGTTTATGTTACGCCGCCTTTCAAAAATCGGTGGCGGATCAATACTGTGGTGCGTAACATGCGTTAAGAGTTTGATTTTTTTCCCTTAAAATTTGCAAATCTTTCCGATCCCTCATCAGTGCAGGAAAGCTCGCCACAGGGCGGGAAAAGAATTTGAGCATAAACAGATGATGAACAAAAAGCAATGAATAAATGAACTCCGGCAGAAGGATGAAAGCATGTTTCTGTTAAAGAGACATGAAGACAGTTCGGAAGCAGAGGGTATGCTCCGAACCTTTTGGAGAGGATTAATGGCGAAGCCGTTTCCGGATCCGCCTTTGGGGTAATCGCAAAGTTTTGCAGGCGCTGGTTTGAAACCCGCGCCTGCGCCGTTTCCGGTTTCACTTTTGGGGAAACTGTAACAAACTGATTATGCAGTCTGTATCTTTGCGTCCTCTTCCCGTCCCAGTTTCTGGGTGGCCTGCTCGCGCAGCTTGTATTTCTGAATCTTTCCGCTGGCAGTGGTGGGATATTCATCCACAAACATGAAAAAAGCCGGGATTTTGTGGAAAGCGATTTTGTCCTTGCAGAAAGCTCTCAACTGATCTTCCGTAGCCTGCTTTCCGGGCTTCATCTGCACAAACGCGCAGACCTCCTCCCCGTATTTCCGGCTGGGAACCCCGACCACCTGCACATCCTTGATATCCGGATGCGTGTAAAGGAATTCCTCAATCTCACGGGGATAGACATTTTCACCGCCGCGAATGATCATGTCTTTGATCCGGCCGGTGATTTTGCAGTATCCTTCTTTGTCCATAATCGCTAGGTCACCGGTATGCAGCCATTTGTCCGGATCAATGGCCCGGGCGGTGGCTTCTGGATTTTTGTAATAGCCCTTCATGACATGATAGCCGCGTGTGCACAGCTCACCCTGCACTCCGCGCTCGACTTCCTCACCAGTTCCGGGATCCACAATTTTGACTTCCACATTGGGCAGCGCGCGTCCCACCGTGCTGACGCGTCTTTCCAGGGAATCCTCTGTGCGGGTCATGGTGATGCCCGGAGAGGATTCGGTCTGGCCGTAGGTGATGCACATTTCGCTCGCGCCCATGTCACCGACCACCTGCTTCATCACCTCAATGGGACAGGGCGAACCGGCCATGATGCCTGTGCGAAGGGTTTTGGTTTTGTAACTCTTTTTCTTCATTTCCTCCAGTTCGGCAATGAACATGGTGGGAACCCCGTGCAGCGCGGTGCAGCCGGATGCCTGAACGGTTTCCAGAACCTCGTCCGGTTTGAACGCGATTACCGGGGCCATGCCCGCGGCTGACACCACGCAGGTCAGTGTGCCCAGCACGCACCCGAAGCAGTGGAAGAAGGGAACCGGAATGCACATCATGTCTTTGGAACTCAGTTTCATGCACTCGCCCAGGCTTTTGGCATTGCCGATGAGGTTGGTATGGGTCAGCATGACGCCTTTGGGAAAACCGGTGGTTCCGGAAGTGTACTGCATATTGATGACATCATAGGGATCCAGGGAATCCTGCCGGGCTTTGAGTTCCGCGTCGGAAATCTTTTTGCCCATTTCCATGACATCTGACCAGTTGAACATGCCCGGATGTTTGTCTTTGCCGATGAAAACCACATTTTTCAGCATGGGCAGTTTGGCACTTTTCAGTTTTCCGGGTTCACAGTCTTTGAGTTCCGGACAGACATCATAAACGACTTTCAGATATTCATCTGCCTCCCGCACGCCGCCGATAAGCACGAGTGTGGTGGAATCAGACTGTTTCATCAGGTATTCCAGTTCAAAGCTCCGGTAAGCGGTGTTGACCGTCACCAGCACTGCCCCCATTTTTCCGGTTCCGAACTGGGAGCACACCCATTCCGGCACATTGTTGGCCCAAATCGCGATATGCTCGCCCTTTTGCACACCCAACGCCATGAAACCTTTGGCAACCGTATTGCACACATCCCGAAACTGTCTGTAGTTGTAGCTGATGCCGAGTTTGTGGTATTCCAAAGCCTTGCTGTCGCCGAACTGATCAGCCACAATGTCAACCAACTGTCCGATGGTGGTCTTTCCCACTTCATACCTGGGTAACTGCATAGGTCATTTCTCCCCTGATCTGTTTGATTTTTCTGTTTATATGTGTTTTTACACAAAGCCTTTTCTTATAAAAATCACCGGCTGCCAAACCGAAAGTCTGGCAGTTTTTCAGTTTCCCAAACTTTCCGTTTGGGATTCCTGATGGGAAGAAAAGGCATTGTGTATAAACATAAAATTCCTGACTGCACTTCTTTGTTTATGCTCCGGCTGACAAAATACAGGCATTTCTGTTTAAATGAAGGTCCGTTACTTATTTTCCGGAAAAACCGGCTTTCCGGAACAGACGGTTAGTTCACCTTTTTTTCCCGGCCTTTCCACTCTTTTTCGCGCAGTTTGAACTTCTGAATCTTGCCGGTTGCAGTTTTGGGCAGTTCGCCGAATTCCACATGCTTGGGTGCTTTGAATTTGGCAAGTCTTTCCTTGCAGAACGCGATGATTTCCTCTGCTGTGGGATTTTTTCCGGTTTTGGGAACCACAAATGCCTTGGGAACCTCGCCCCATTTTTCATCCGGAACTGCGACAACCGCGACTTCCAGCACATCCGGATGCCGGTAAATCACATTTTCCACCTCAACTGTGGAGATGTTTTCACCGCCGCTGATGATGATGTCTTTTTTGCGATCCATGATCTGAACGTAATTGTCCGGGTGCATGACAGCCAAATCTCCGGAATGGAACCAGCCACCCTCAAAAGCCACTTCACTGGCCTGGGGATCTTTGTAATATCCCATCATGACATTGTTGCCGCGCATGACGATTTCCCCAATGGTCTGGCCGTCACGCGGAACAGGCTTCATGTTTCCGGGATCCACCACATCCGTATACATTGCAATCACATAGGATACACCCTGGCGGGATTTGAGCCTGGCTTTTTCCTCAAGAGGGAGATTTGCCCATTCTTCCTGCCATGCACAGACAGTGTGCGGTCCGTAGACTTCGGTCAGGCCATAGACGTGAAGGATGTTTGCGCCGATGGACTCCATATTCTGGATTACAGTCGGAGCCGGGGGCGCACCCGCGGTGACAATCTGCATGGGCCGTTTGAATTTCACATTGTTGGCAGATGCATAAGTGGACATGCCAATCAGGATGGTAGGCGCAGCGCACAGATGTGTGACATTTTCTTTTTCAATAACTCTGTAAATTTCATCCGGCACCACTTTGCGCAGACAGACATGGGTTCCGCTCATGGCTGTAACCCCCCATGTGAAACACCAGCCGTTGCAGTGGAACATGGGCAGCGTCCACAGATACACGGATGTTGAATTGAATCCGGTTTCCAGCATTTCACCCAAGGCATTGAGATAAGCGCCTCTGTGATGATACATAACCCCTTTGGGCAGTCCGGTTGTGCCGCTGGTGTAATTGATGGTGATATTCTGATACTCATCCGTCACATCCGGTTTGACGGGATCCGGTGAACCGGTTGCCAGAAATTCCTCATACTCCATGCCGCTGAGGGGTTTGTCAACCGTGACATCACAGATATTGACAAAGGTTTTGACCTGTTTGAGTTCGCTGAGAACCGGTTTGACCAGTCCGGAGAATTCATTGTCCACAAACACGGCTTTGGAATCAGAATGATTGATGATGTATCCCACTTCCTGAGCTGCAAGCCGGATATTGACACTGACCAGCACCGCTCCGATAATGGGAACAGCATAATGTGCCTCCAGCATGGGCGGGGTGTTGGGACAGATAAAGGCCACTTTGTCGCCCCTGCCGATGCCGATTTTTCTCAGGGCACTGGCCAGACGGCAGACTCTGGCATAAAATTCTTTGTAGGTGTAGCGTTTGTCATTGTAAACAACAGCGGTTTTGTCAGGATAGACAGATGCGGAACGGCTGATGAAATGCACCGGCGTAAGAACATCGAAATATACACTTCTCTGGGACATGAAAAGGCTCCTTTTCTTTATTTATTCATAGAATTAACTCAAGTTGCTACCTATGAAAGAATTCAATAATATCAAACATCGGATTTCCTGGAAAAATATCATGATTTTTTATAACATACTGTTTACATGATATTTATAAATTTATAGGTAGCAACTTGAGTTAGAATTAAAAATACTCTGCCTCGGAAATCCGATCTGCCGCACTCAGACAGAAAATTTCGGCACTGAAAAATTGGAAATTATACCGATTCTCCATTGATTTAATGCAGTGCTTTCTGCACATCCGGAAATTTTCCGGTATTCAAAAAACCGGATTTTTTAGGAAAAATCCGGTTTTTCCGGGGAACCGGCAGAAAATACTGTATAACTTCAATGGCGATTTGGTATTACTTCGACTGCCGAACTTTCTGTAAAATCCCGGAGCTGCGGACCGGAGCCCCAAACGGAAATTTTGGGACTCCGCAAACGACTGCGCCGCAGGGCTGGTGTTTATATACCGTTCATGTGCTGTTTACGGTAGTTTGCGATGACTTCCTCATCCAGCAGTTTCCGCATTTCCAGAACACAGGTGTCATCTGTGCAGGCTTTGCCCCATATCGCAGGGACCACATCGGTAATCAGTTTTTTCTGATCTGCATCACTGAGATTCAGGATGGCATTTTTAATTTCATCAAATGTCATTGTCTTTTCCCTTCATGAAAAACTGTTAAAAAGAAAACCGAATCCAAATCCGGATTGGAATGTTTTGCATGAAATGCAGAGACACATTTCTGTGTCTCTGCAATGCAAAACAACTGACAGGTTACGGATTAATGATGTTTATGCTCATAGAACGGCCATTTGTGGAAGAACCATTCGTTCCAGAGCAGGGGGATGATCCACCAGAAGTTCCAGATCAGAGATTCGCCGTGGACGAATTTGTGATCCCAGTGGGGATTGCCCAGACCCCAGTCGCCCCAGTTTCCATAGTAGAAGAAAGCATAGTTGATGGCGCACAGCACCAGAACACCTGCTGTTCTGAACCAGAAGGCTGTCCAGGAATCTTTGTCCGGGACCGGGACAATGTCATCAAAATAATGATGCCAGGCCAGGAAGGGAATCAGGGTGAAACCTGCAATTTCCGCAGCATGATACCACAGGAAGCGCAGCAGTTCCACATCATTGGGTTTGGCTTCCTTGGCATGATGAATCACATCATGGGGCAGCCAGAGAGGAGCGGTCTTTACACAGATCAGAGCTATGATATAGGCCAGGAACATATTGATCACAAAAGAAATCAAACCCTTCCATGGCTGGGGCAGTGTAATCAGTGACCAGGGTTTCATGCGCCAGACGTTGGGGGTCATGAAAAGTACGATGATGGCCCATTCCCACCAGCCAAAGACCCAGTGCACATGATTGAATCCTGCAATGCCTTCCCACCAGGGCATGCCCAGTGCATAAGATTTGCCGAAAACAGCGCCATAGAGCCATCCCCAGAAGGGAACAATCAAAACGGCATAAAAGAACAGCGTCAGCATGGAGCACCAGCCGATTTCAGCCAGACCGGCCTGGGGCTGGGGAAGATCGCTGGGACGGATGGGCCATTTTCCGAAAAGGATGGTGACAAAGGGATAGCTGTAGAAACCGATAAGCACGAAACACACAACCGCACGTTCTGCATACCGGGCTTCGCCTTTGACCAATGCATCCAAAGCCAGGGTTTTGGCCACACCTTCCGGCATGATCGTCTGTCCTGCCGCAGCCATGGCTTCCAGCGTGCTCTGGCTCAGGAAGGTGAACCCTAGCCCCAGTATCCGGTAAAAGACGATGTGAATGATGACCCATGAGATGACAAGGTTCATGATGGTCAGAATCACACCTCTGGTTGGCTGTGGAATTTTCTCAAAAGGCCAGTCTCCCAGAAACATGTGCTGATACAGTCCGACCAGAATCATCATGGCCAGATACATGACAAAGGGATAGGGAAAGGAACCGATGGGGCCTCTGGGATCGCTGAAGATGTACCAGAGAAACCATGCGATAAGCGTAAAGGAAAGAAGGGAAACAATACCCGTGACGGGCTGTCCCCAGCGGGGAACCAGTTCACCTGCCGCTGCCGGAGCCGGAGCCGCTTTTACATCTGCCTGTGACATAAAAAACCTCCTCGCGTACAATTGTTATAGTGTTTAAAAAATTTGTATCGGCATGGGGAAACCATTTCCGCACCCCGATCCAAAAAAAATGCCTGCACAGAATCCGTTTCTTCCGGATTTGCTACTGTCTTCTGCCCCATTCCCTGCTTCTGAGTTCGATCCGGCGGATCTTTCCGCTGATGGTTTTGGGCAGGTTTTCCACAAACTCAATTTTTCTGGGATATTTGTAAGGTGCTGTCACCTTCTTCACATGCTCCTGCAGTTCTTTGACCAGAACGTCACTGCCCGTATAACCCGGAGCCAGGATCACAAAAGCCTTGACCACTTCCCCGCGGGTTTCATCCGGACTGGACACAACCGCAGACTCGGCCACTGCCGGATGCTCGATCAGCGCGCTTTCCACCTCAAAAGGCCCGATACGGTAGCCGGAAGTCAGAATCACGTCATCCGAACGGCCCACAAACCAGAAATAGCCGTCCTCATCCCGGTAGGCCCGATCTCCGGTCAGATACCAGTCTCCGCGATATACAGAAGCGGTGCGTTCCGGTTCCTTCCAGTATTCTTTGAACAGACCGACCGGACGATGGGGTTTCACATGGACAGCAATGTCACCTTCAGTGTTGGACGGAACAATTGCGCCTTCCTCATCAATCACCTGGAGATCAATGCCGGGTGCAGGCTTGCCCATGGAGCCGAAACGGGGTTCAAGGCAGGGAAAACTCCCGCAGAGCAGAACCGTCTCTGTCTGGCCATAACCATCGCGGATCGTGCAGCCCGTGGCTCTTTTCCATATCTCAATGATTTCCGGATTCAGGGGCTCGCCCGCAGCCACGCAGTGGCGGAGAGTGGGGAAGGAATATTTTTTCAAGTCCTGGAGAACCAGTATTCTGTAAATGGTGGGCGCACCGCACATGACGGTGACAGGATACCGGGAAAGAAGTTCCAGGTTTTTTACCGGATCAAAACGATCCGTATGGTGAATGAACTGGGCAGCACCGCAGTTACATGGGCCGAAATAACTGCTCCATGCGGCCTTGGCCCATCCGGTGTCACTGATATTCCAGTGCAGATCCTCGGGCCGGAGATCCAGCCAGAATTTTCCTGTGGTAATATGTCCGATGGGATAGGAAGCATGGGTGTGAAGGGACATCTTGGGGAAACCGGTGGTTCCGGAGGTGAAATAGACGATGCAGTTGTCATCACTTCGGGTTTTTGCTGTTTCAAATGCATCAGAGGCGCTGCTGAGGGCATCACTGTAAAAAATCCAGCCCTCACAGGGTTTGTCAATGACGATTTTCGCTTTTACAGTGCGACAGTTGTCTGCTATCTGATCAAATCTTTCAGCAATGACCGCATTGGTGACAATGCAGACAGCTTCCGCTCTTTGGGCACGAAATTCCAAATCTTTGGAGGTAAGCTGGGTTGTACCCGGAGAAATGACAGCCCCCATGCGGATGACAGCCGTAACAGTTTCCCACCATTCAATATTTCTGGGAAGAATCACCATCACCGCATCATCTTTTTTCACACCGTTCGCCTGTAACACATTCGCGAGTTTTTTGGATGCAAGGCTCAGATCCAGAAATGTTTTTTTGATTTCATTTCCGGCATCATCCACCCACCATATGGCAAGTTTTTTCGGATCTTCTGCCCATTTGTCAATCACATCTGCCGCAAAATTGAAATACTCAGGCACTTCATATCTGAATTCGTTATAAATTTTTTCATAATCCGTCATGTTGAAATTCTGTGTCATTTTTCTCCTTTGGTATTGCTGCCGTGCTTTCATCCAGGTCAAAAAAGAATTTTTCCATAAAAACGAAAGACTGACATCTGGAATCGGATTCGCCCTTTTTTTGCTGAAAAACAAATTGAGCGCTCAGTCAATATAAAGACAACAAAAAAAATAATAAAATTTCAATGGTTAATCCGAAACCCCATTTGATCGAAGAAAAAAATCTGCTGATCATTGACCCACCTGACTGAAACAAGGCTCAGAATCAGAAATTCATAACACTCTGACAGTTTTTCATTCCCATAAAGGAGGCAGTCCAGCGCGGTGTGAGACACCGGATTCCTGATTTTGCAGGAATAAAAAAAATGAATACCGCATTCACAGAAAATATGGGCACTGCATGAACGAGCGCTCAGTCATATTTGAAAACCATTCTACATTCTGCGCATAGATTTGTCAATTAATTTTTTCAGAACTTTTACAAAATGAGTGAGATTTATTCTTTCTGATGAAAGACGGGAAACATCAAACCGGACGTCCTGATTTACAGAATCTGTGCATGGCCTGGGATGCAGCAGCTCCCATCACAGTTTTAAGAGAAATATTTTTTTCCGCGGCCAGTTTTCTGCAGTCCTCGTATTCAGGGGAGATATGCACGACAGTTCCCGCCCGTTCTGCAATTTTGATGCGGACAGTGCCGAATCCTGTTTCCAGAGTTTCTATCCGCCGCTGAGCCTTGATGCGCTTTTCCATTCGCCATCTCAGACCGATGCTGGTGGTTTCTCTGAGAAGAAAATCTGCAAAAAGCCCCACCTGCTCCGGCAGAGAAATCACAGTAAGCATTGTGCCGGGCCGGTTTTTTTTCATCTGCACCGGGGTCAGAAACACATCCCTTGCGCCCATCTCCAGAATTTTCTGCATCAGGTAATCATATATCTGGGGATTCATGTCATCCATGTTGCATTCCATGACAGCAACCTGATCGTCTTCTTCATTCCCGGCCTCTTCTGTATTCCCGATCATCACACGCAAAAAATTCGGAATGGCAGGATCTGATCTTCCGGCTCCATATCCGATATGCTGAATCCGCATGGACGGCACAGGGCCGAAGGCCGAAGCCAGGCTTGTGAAAATGGCGGCTGCCGTTGGTGTGAGAAGTTCACCCTCAATGCCACGGGAATACACGGGCAGACCTCTGACCAGTTCCGCAACAGCCGGGGGGGGAACCGGCAGGATGCCGTGCGCACATTCAACTGTTCCGGATCCCAGATGAAGAGGTGAGCATACAATCTGTTCAATTCCCATGACATTGAGGCCGATAACCGATCCCACCACGTCAATAATGGCGTCCGCGGCTCCCACTTCATGAAAATGCACTTCTTCCAGGGCGATGCCATGAACTTTTGCCTCTGCTTCCGCAAGACGCCGGAAAATGGCAGAACTCTTTTCTTTCACGCTTTCCGGAAGTGCGCTGCTGCGGATAATGTCCAGAATACGGGACAGATGACGGTGATGATGGCAATGGTGCTCCTGTTCCACTGTCACAAGGGCCTGTGTGCCGCGAATGCCTTTTTTTCTCACCTCTTTCATTTGAATGTCATAATGGGAAAGTCCAAGTCTGCTGATCTGCTCTTTGAGCACAGCAGGAGAAAGTCCCGCATCCAGCAGCGCGCCGAGGATCATATCACCCGCGGCACCGGCAAAGCAGTCAAAATAGGCGATTTTCATGTCTGTGATTTTCCTTATGCAAAAAAAGCAGAACAGTCTTCCAGTCTGTTCACGAAATGCACAGGATGGAAGACTGTTCTGCTTTGCGGGAGACTGTTCTGTTTTATGAGGGCATTTGTTTCACGGCCAGACGGTTGATCAAAGCTGCCTGGTATCCCGCGCCGAATCCGTTGTCAATATTGACCACAGACACGCCGGATGCGCAACTGTTGAGCATGCAGAGGAGCGCTGCAAGTCCTCCGAAACTTGCACCGTATCCGATGCTGGTGGGGACTCCGATCACCGGGCAGGAAACCAGACCTGCCACCACGCTGGTCAGAGCGCCTTCCATGCCTGCAGCAACCACAGCCACATTCGCGGCAAAAAGTTCCTCACGGGCATTGAGAATCCGGTGGATTCCGGCAACACCCGCATCATAGATGCGGTTGACGTGACTGCCCAGAGTTTCGGCTGTCACAGCAGCTTCCTCAGCCACAGGAATATCAGATGTGCCCGCACTGACAACCGCAATGTTCCCGATTTTTGGCACAGGCCGGGGCCGGATGACCACAATGCGCGCAGTTTCATGATATTCACTGTCTTCGCATACGCTGCGAATCCCCCAGGCCATTTCCGCATTGGCACGGGTTGCCAGAATATTGCTGTGATGCTGTGAAATTTTATGCGCAATGGCCTGAACCTGTGCAACGGTCTTGCCCTCACAGTAGATCACCTCAGCCACGCCGGTGCGCATGCTGCGGTGATTGTCAATCCGGGCAAAACCGATATTCTCAAAAGGCAGATTTTTCAGTCTGTTCATGGCAGCATCTGTGCTGATCTGTCCGTTGCCGACCTGATCGAGCAGGTTTTTCAGTTCCCCTTTGTCCATTCTTCCTCTTTCTGCAATTGCATTCCAATGGTCCTGTTCAGACTGCCCGTGGAATAGCCTTCCAAATCCAGCGCGACAAAGGCAAATCCCAGCGATTTGAAAAAGGATATGATTTTTCTGCGAATTGCGCTTTCTGTGAATCTGCCGAGTGATTCTTCATCCACCTCCAGGCGCGCGGTGCTTCCCTCATGCCGCACGCGTATCTGCCATGTCAGATTCAGACTGCGGATAAATGCCTCTGCCTGATCCACCTGTGCAAGTTTTTCCGCTGTGATTTCATAGCCGTAGGGAATACGGGAAGCCAGACATGCGGACGCGGGTCTGTTCCATGTTGGCAGATCCATCTGTTTGGAAAGAATTCGGATCTCAGCTTTTGTCATCCCTGCTTCGCGGAGCGGGCTTTGAACACCGAGTTCCCGCGCTGCACGGGTTCCGGGCCGGAAATCCTCTGCATCATCAGCATTTTCCCCATCCGCCACCCTGTCAAATCCCGTTTCTGCCGCTTTTTTCAGCAGGGCAGTGAAACGGATTTTTTTGCAGACATAGCAGCGGTCTCTGGAATTTTTCACAAATTCCGGATCACAAAGTTCTCCTGTTTCCATGCAGATCAGGGGAACTTTCAGCAACCGGGCCAGTTGATGTGCATCCGCTTTCTCATGTGCCGCAGTGGTTTCTGAAAAGGCTGTCAGAGCCATCACATTTTCATCCAGAACATCCTTTGCCGCTTTCAGCAGCAGTGTGCTGTCCGTGCCTCCGGAAAAGGCTATGGCAAGCCTGCCTGCTTTCCGAAGGATATTCTGCAGTCTTTCGTATTTTTTGAGTGCTGCTGAGTGAGCTTCCGTCATGTGAAGAAATCCTGATTCATGTTATGCCAATTCGCCATTGAATTCATGCAATATTCGCCTGCTGTTTCCGCTCTCTGCACCGATGCCGCTGACGCGGGCACGAAGGAGTCCCAAACTGAAAATCTGGCAGAAAATGCAGGTTCCCAAACTTTCAGTCAGGGACTCCGGAATGGGAGATTGCAGCATCAGGCAATCCATGCCCTGCGGTTGAGCATCTCCTGCGCGCCTTTGACTGTATCCTGAGCCAGAAGAATTTCCGCATGTTTCTGCGCGGCGGAAAGATTCAGGCCCGATATGTATTCCTGAACCATTGGAAGATACAGGGGATCCACGCTCAGGGTGCGAATGCCGATGCCCAGAAGAAAAGGGATGAATTCCGGTTCATGCCCCATTTCCCCGCACACGGCAATTTCCTTTCCTGCTGCGTTCACTGTGTTCACAATCCGGGCAAGTCCCCGCAGCACCGATGGATGGCAGGGCCGGTAATAGGATGCCACTTTTTCATTGGTCCGATCCACTGCCAGGGTATACTGAATGAAATCATTGGTTCCAATGGAAAAGAAATCGGCCACACGGGTCAAAGCCTGCATAATTTCCACCACAGACGGCACCTCCACCATCATGCCAATGGCCGGTTCCGGATGAAAGCCAAGCCTGTCCGCCTTCAGACTCTCCATGCAGTCATGCACCACCTGACGGGCCTCCAGAAATTCATCCACAGAGGAAATCAGGGGAAACATGATCCGCAGACCCTTTGCTCCGACGCCTGCTCTGAGAATGGCCCGAAGCTGCTGTTCAAAAATATTGCGGTGGTGCAGGGAAAAGCGGATGGAACGCAGACCCAGTTCCGGGTTTGCGCCGCTGGTGGCATCTGAATACACCAATGCCTTGTCTCCGCTCACATCCAGGGTGCGGATGGTGACATCCCGATCTCCCATATTTTCAAACAGGCGTTTGTAAACCAGATACTGCTCCTCCTCTGAGGGAAAGGTGGGCCGGACAATAAAGGGAAATTCGGTACGGTACAGACCGATGCCCTCGGCATTGAGCTGTTTTGCGGTCTTGAGTTCGCTGAGCAGATTCACATTGGCCATGAGACGGATGCGCACCCCGTCTTTGGTATGGGTCATGGTGCACATTTTTTTGGAAACTGCGGTGGCCTTCCGCGCGGCCTCGTTGCGGAGTTCAAACTGCCTGAGCACTTTTTCATCCGGATTGATATGGATATTGCCAATGTCCGCGTCCAGCAGCAGAGGTGTGCCTTCGGGCAGCGTGGGCAGTATGCTGTGATCCGCTATGACCATGGGAATCTGCAGAGAACGGGCCAGAATGGAAACATGAGAGGTCACACCGCCTTTCATCACAATGATTCCCTCCACATCATCGGAGGCCAGTTTCAGTATTTCCGAAGGATACAGGGTTCTGGCAATCACGATGCGGCCTTTGCCCCGCACCTTTTCCTCGTGGCGGCCTTTGAGCATGTTTTTCAGGATGCGTCCGCCCAGATCTTCCATGTCACTGGCTTTTTCACGGATATAGGCATGGGTGCTTGCGGAAAAGATGTCAATATAATGACGGGTGACGGATCTGACCGCGTCCGGAGGGGAAATGCCGGAGCGGATCTGCTCTGCGATCTTATCCACAAATTTGGGATCCCTGAGAATCATGAAATGAGCGGAAAAGATAAGGGATTCACTTTCCGGCAGGCGCTGAGCCAGCCGGGCCTGCAATGTCTTCAGCTGCTCCACGGTTTTGCGCAGCGCCTCCCGGAAATCAGTCAGCGTATAGTCAATCCTCTGATCAGAATGTTCCGAAAGCAGGGAACCGTGACTTTTTTTAAACAGGGCCGAGGGCGCAAAAGCATATCCTCTGGACGCGGACTGCCCCTTGATGAAGCGGAGATTCTCCGGCACATAAGTTGCGGCCTGCCGGTATTCGCCGATTTTTCCGCTGATTCGGTGCAAATCCATGAGAAGCCGGGCATTTTCAATGGTTCCCGCAAGCTGGGAAGCAGCCGCGCGCAGAGCCATGAGATCATTTTCATCAAAATAGTCATGAAATTCATGCTGGACCGCAAGCACACCGATTTTCTGCACCCCCCGGTGAATGGGCAGCGCCAGAAAGGATTGAAAGCGATCCTCGTCAGCCTCTTCAAAGTATTTGAAATGGGGATTTTCACTGGCTGATGCCTCCCGCACGGGCATCATGTTCTCAAACACGGTTCCCACCAATCCTTCTCCCGGTTTCATCCGGATTTTTCCCACAGCTTTGGGATTGAGCCCGATGGTGGCCTGCAGCACCAGTTCCCCGCTTCCCTCCTCATACAGATAAATGGAGCAGACATGGGCCTGCAGATGGCGGGAGACCAGTTTTACGGCATCCTGGAGAAAACTTTCAATATTTCCGGTTCCGGCCAGCAGATCGGCCAGTTCGCCCATATCGCAGAGCAGGCTGAAATGATCCCGCTGTTTTTTGCTCATATCCATTTCCTTTGTTTCACTTTCTCAGAATTGCTTCAGACTGTTTTCACCCTTTGCTTTTCCCTCATCCGTTCAGAAAAGCTCCCATGCTGAGACCGATACATTCCGCTGCCTTCCGGACCGCGTCCGAAGCCCCTGTGATTACAAATTTTTTCTTATCATTTCCGGCTTTTTTCCGGGCTGACACCAGAAGCTGCACTCCGGTTGTGTCGCAGTCCGTGATTCCTGTTATATCCACAAACAAATCCTGATCCTCTTCCAGAGAGGTCAGCAGTACCTCCCGCATTTCTCCCACTTCATACACTGTCAGGGAACCTTCCAGTCGCAAAAATGACTGTCCGCCTCTGTCGTCTTTGATAAAAGCCATATGACCGCCTTTTTTAAAGATATTCTCTTCAGACTCAATGGTCTTGTCAAACAAGTTTTTTCCCGTTCAGAAAAAACTGCGGAGGAGTGCCGGACTGAAAGTCTGGCAGACTCCCGGACTTTCAGTCCGGACTCCCCAAAATGCAAAAAAACTTTTTCACAGACCAATCAGTCTGTTGTCAGGCCTTATGTGCCTGACGGATTTCAGACATTTCTGTTCGGTCTTATTTTTTTCACTGATTCGGTGCCGTGTTTCCCATCAGCCGGGCAACTGCACCTTCAAGCCCGTCTATGGAAAGTTCAAACATGGGAAATATCTGTGAAATCATGCCAATGGTCCGGGTATATCCCCAGGTCTCCTTTGGCACGGGATTGAGCCATACACAGCGGGGAAAGGTCTGGGCCAGAAAGCGGAGCTGCTCAAGGCTGGGTTTTCCGCTGCGCTCCTCCAGATGGATGGATCCGTCAGCAATCATGAGTTCATACGGGGCCATGCTCGCATCTCCCAGAAAAATCAGCCGGGTTTCCGGATCAAAGCGGGCAAAATCTGAAAGTTTGACAGGTTTCCGGTACCGGGCCGGATCTTCCCACAGGCAGTCATACACGGTGTTGTGGAAAAAACAGGTCTTAATTTCCTTGAACTGCGCGCGGGCATAGTTGAACAGGGTCTGCACCACAGGAATATAGGGATCCATGGACCAGCCGCCGTTGTCAATGGCCAGAATGACCTTGAGCCGGTCTTTGAGGCTTCTTTCAAAAACAATCTCAATTTCCCCTGCATTTTTCATGGTCCGGTAAATGGTGGCCTCCACATTGACCTGATCTTTGGGGCCTGCCGGGATCATGTTCCGCAGCCGCTTGAGTGCCTCGCCCATCATGGCCTGGGTAAGGGGGCCTTCCAGAGAATAATCTTTGTAACGCCGATCCATGGCCACCTTGACAGCGGATTTGTTCCGGGAAATGCCGCCCACCCGCATTCCGCCCGGATGATAACCTGAATGCCCGACCGGAGAGGTTCCGCCTGTGCCGATCCATTTGCTGCCGCCGTGATGCTCTCCCTTCTGCTCCTTCAGACGTTCCTTAAAGTATTCAATGAGCTGATCCGGTGTCATGCGGCTCAGCTTTTCCTCATCCACACCCAGGGCCTTTGCCAGAAGGCGGGGATTTTTCAGCCATTCCGAGAGCAGCATTTTTGCCATTTCATCAATTTCAAATCCTTGGGCGTCAGGCAGTTCCGCTCCTTCAAAATGATGGGCAAAAACCTGATCAAAGGTGTCAAAATACCGCTCACTTTTCACCAGAATGGCACGGGAGGCTGTGTAGAATTCATTCAGGGAATTAATCAGTCCTTTGGACAGTGCTTTCTGCAAAGTCAGAAAAGAGGTGGGACTGACCGGAATTCCAGCGTTTTTGAGTGTGTAAAAAAAATTGATGAACATGGGTTTTCCGCCTTTGGCTGCATATTTCTTTCTGAATCTCTGAATTATATCAGCAGAAGCTCAGGTTGAAAAGTGAAAAATCTGTTTCCTTCAGAGTCAGAACCGGGTACACGTTTACCTGTCAAATTTTCACTTGATATTTCTGTGAGAATATCAGAAAATTGTTTTTCTGTTTTGAGAAAAAAATCATCAACGCTCACCGGTATTGAAAGGAGGAAGACATTGAAAATCTACACACGCGGGGGAGACCGGGGAAAAACCAGTCTTTTCAGCGGGGAACGTGTTACCAAAAACCATGAGCGGGTGGAGGCATACGGAGAGATTGACGAACTGAGTTCAGTTCTGGGTGCGCTGGCAGCCTCTCTGCCCCAGCATCAGGAATCCCTTGCAGAGGAAATCCGTCAGATCCAGTCTGATCTGCTGCACGCGGGAGCCCTGCTGTCCACTTCCCCGGATTCAGCCTCATTCCGTTCTCTCACCCCTTTTCTGCCGGAACAGAGCAGATGGCTGGAAAATGCCATTGACCGGATGGATGCGGCACTGCCCCCCCTGAAATCCTTTATTCTGCCCGGAGGCGAAGTATCCGCGGCATGGGCGCATATCGCCAGAACCGTGTGCCGGAGGGCCGAACGGCGGATTATCGGGCTTACCGTTTCCGCAGCCGGAACTGATACGGAAAAAATGCAGCAAGAGTTGCAGTCTGTCACAGCATATGTCAACCGCCTGTCTGATTATCTCTTTGTGCTGGCCCGCTGGTGCAACCATATCGCGGGCAGATCGGACATCAGTTGGAAAAAATGAAGACAGCGGATGATACCGCGGCTGCCGGAGAACTCAGGTTTCAGTGTTCAGGTTTCAGTTTTTGTTTCCTGACACCTGACATCCGGCATCCGGACAGTCCGGTATTTTAAGAACTTCCTCTTCCCTTATGATTCGCTGCGAGTCTTCTCTCATGTCCGTTTATGCAAAAAAAGGAGATTTTCCCTGAAAACACAGGTGCTGATTATCGGCTGCGGCGTAACCGGTGCAGGGCTGGCCCGTGATTTGGCTCTGCGGGGTGTGCGCTGTGTGCTGGCGGAAAAACAGGATGTCAACGCGGGCGCGTCCGGCGGAAATCACGGACTTCTCCACAGCGGAGCGCGGTATGTGGCTTCTGATCCGGAAGCCGCGCGGGAATGCCGGGACGAAGGCCAACTGCTCAAACGTCTGGCGCCTCATTGCATTGACGATGCAGGCGGACTTTTTGTGGCTGTTGAGGGAGACAGGGAAGATTATATCGCGGATTTCCCCCATCTCTGCGCGAAAAGCGGCATTCATGCTCAGCCTGTGGATGTGAAAACTGCCAGAGAAATGGAGCCGGAACTTTCAGACAGACTCATAGCCGCTTTTCAGGTGCCGGACGCTTCTGTTGATCCCTTCAAACTTTCTCTGGACAATATTGCACAGGCCAGATTGCACGGGGCAGAACTTTTATGTTATCATCAGGCTGTGTTTTTCAGAATTGAAAACAGACGCATCCGCACGGTGACACTCCGCAACACCCTCAATGGCGAAGAAATGGAAGTGGAAGCGGATGTTGTGGTCAGCGCATCCGGAGCCTGGGCCGGAATCATTGCCGGACTGGCCGGGGCAGAGATTCCCATGATTTATTCCAAAGGAAGCCTGCTGGTGACACAGAACCGCGTCTGCACCCGGATCATCAACCGTCTGCGAAAGCCGTCCAATGCCGATATTCTGGTTCCGGGCGGCACTGTTTCCATTTTGGGAACCACATCTGTGCGCACGGCAGATCCGGATGATTGCAGGCCAGGCATAGCAGAAGTGGATGAGATTGTTGAAGAGGGTGCGCGCATGATTCCTGTTTTGGAACATACCCGTTATATTCGTGCCTATTCCGGTGTGCGTCCCCTGATCGGTTCCTCAGGCGGAGATGATCGCAATGTGACGCGGGGATTTGCGCTCATTGACCATGCCGTGCAGGGAATTGAGAATTTCATCACCATAACAGGCGGAAAACTGACCACCTTCCGCCTCATGGCGGAAAAGACAGCAGATATGGTCTGTCAGAAACTCGGTGTGAGCGCTCCCTGCAAAACCGCTGCAGATCCGCTGTCCTCTTCGGACAGCGGCCAGTGGACAGAGCCGGGACTGGCCCCGAAAATGTGGCTGACAAAACACGCGTCCGATGACCTGATTCTCTGCGAATGCGAAATGGTTTCCAAAGGCATCATTGACGGCATCATTGACGGCATTCGGGAGCAGGGCGGAACTCCCACCCTGAAATCCGTGGGACTGCGCAGCCGCATCGGCAAAGGCCCGTGTCAGGGCGGTTTCTGCAGCGCGCGCATTGCACCCTATCTGTATGACAGAAAAGAACTGAGCGGAGACCGGGGACTCAAAGAACTGCGGGATTTCCTCAATGAACGCTGGAAAGGCAAATACCCCATGCTCTGGGACTTGCCTCTGGAGCAGGCGGAAATTCAGGAAGCTCTGCACTGCGGGCTTTTCGGGCTGGAACTGTAATAGTTTTATAAAAATATCAGCACCGTCACTCCGGCGAAAGCCGGAGTCCATAACAGCTTAAAAGAACTGGATTCCGGCTTGCGCCGGAATGACGCAACACTATAATCCGGACTTTTTACGGGTTCATCAGTATATTGGAAAAGTGGATGAGACAATCCGGAATCATATGCGATCTGCTGGTGATCGGCAATGGACTGGCAGGCATGGCTGCGGCCCTGTTTGCTGCCAGAAGAGGCATTTCCACAGCCCATGCGGGCATGACCGGGGCCATCAATTTTTCCAGTGGCATGCTGGATCTCATGGGTGTTTATCCTGTATCAGAAGGGAAAATATGGGACAGTGCCTGGGGTGCCATTGATGCGCTGCATCGGGATATGCCATTGCATCTCTATGCCCGAATTTTAAAGGGTG
>CAZDIU010000044.1:0-25251 GCA_964505535.1 uncultured Desulfobacterales bacterium
GGCGCAAAGGCCGGTCAGAACAGGGAGGAACTTCGCATTGCCAGTCTGAAAGACATGGAGGAACTGTGGATTGTGGCCGTAAATTTCACGGACGCAGTTTCCGGTTCCGCCAAAGTCTTTGCCGATTATGATGCGCGTGTGGAAGTCATTACCGACAAAGGGGAATCCCACACGGTCGATCTGGATTCCCGTGAGTCAGGCTCTGTGGCTGTGCTGTGCCGGTTCAGGACAGATTTCATGGGCGCAAGTCTGGTCAACAACAGTGAAGTGATGCCCTTTGACGTATTTCAGGCAACTGTGCCGGGCGCATCTGCCCTGAAACTGTCTTCCAAGGTGGTGCTGAAACAGAAAGGGGAAAAGGCAACCTTGGCCTGCAAGGGTTTTCATGCCACACTTAGCTGGAAGACCGCAGTGGATCTGGATCTTCACTGCTTTTACCGTCTGAAGGGAGCGTCAGGCGAAGCTCCTGCCAGAAAAGGGATTCTGGGGAAAATATTTTCCGGAGGCGGTTCTTCAGGATCAGGACAGGTCAGTTTCATGAACAGAGGCAGCAAAACCGCTTCCCCGTGGATATTTCTGGATAAAGATGCAGGTGTGGGGGATCGGGGGGGCAGCAATCAGGAAAATATATATTTCACAAATTTGGATGAGATCGAACATGCCCTGATTGCGGCCAATATCTTCAACAAACCCAATGCCAATTTTGCCACTTACAACGGTCTGGTGACGGTGCGGGGCGGCAGTCAGGAAATTGAAGTGCCGCTTACGGAAAGTGCACCCGGCAGCTGGTGCATTATCGCTCACATTGACAACAGCGGGACAAGGCCCCAGTTAATCAATATCAACCGCACCCAAAAGGACAAACCGGAACTCAGTCAGTTTCTGTGAAATCATCTCTCAGGAATTGCTGTATTTTTCATGTCCGGCTGTGATTATCTGGGCTATGGAATCTTTACCTGAAACACGGCGTGGAGAGATTTGGGGAAAAGGGTCACGGACAGAGAAATTTTTTTCCGTGTTTTCCGTATCATCTCCCTGATCTTCGTGAGAATTTTTTTGTCTGTCCACCCAACCACCGGCAGTTACAGGTGAAATCCTGCTGTCATTTCAGTCTGCGGAAAGGCTGCTGCAAAGCATATGACAAAAACCGGCATAACAGATATTCTGCACTTTTTCCTCAGTGTGTACAAACTGCAGCTGGACGCGCCCAGGTCTCCGGGACAGTTTACGCTGCTGAGTGAAGACAACCCCCGGACGGATCTGATTTATGAACTGCGGGTCATGAGGAATGGAAAAGAGAAGAGCAGGCGCATCAGTCTGGGGTCCCTGGGAGAGGACAGCGGCAGCAAAAGCACATGCTACAAAGTGATCTATGATGATCTGCTGGTGGTGAAAATTCCGCCTGTTCCTGTCACGGATTTCAGTCAGTATGTGGACAGCATCCGCATGGAACGGGAAATTGCAGAGGCCATCATGCCGGATATTGAGTGCATTGTGCCCAGTCTTTCCGCAATTCTCAGAAAGATTCCCCTTTTTTCCGCAGACGCGGCTTATCCGGATTTTGAGGAAAAATGTATCCAAAAACTCAGAATCCATTCCCATTTCCAGGATTATCTCCGGATAGGAAACACCTTTGCTTTTTTTATGAATCTGTCCAGATACACTTTTCTGGGCCAGGTGGTGGAAGGGCTGCACAATGGCAGAAAAGGAATCCGGGACGAACTGCGCGGACAGACAGAAATTTTGCAGAATCCTGATATTTTTGAAAATATTTATGAAAAAAAATATGGTTACCTGTATTATCCCCTTCATGAGATGTATTTCGCGTTTGAAGACAGACTTGGGCAGTTGCAGAAAAAACATAATCTGTTTCAGATTTTTCCCGCGTATAAGAAAAGACAGTGGTTTCTCACCTATCTGACTGAAAGGGATGCGGAACCTGCGGAACCGCGGATGAGTCAGGAATTTATTCAGGATATGAATACCCTGCTCGAAAATATCACTGCATCCGATCCCGCGGCCGCGCATTTCCGACAGATAGTCAAAAACCGTCTGAAGCAGCGGAATTTTCAGCAGAACAAATCGCAGATTTCCGGCCTCATATCCAATCTGCTGGATATGCTGGCCCGTCTGCGCAGAAAAGGCATTGCCATCCGGGATTTGAAACCGGACAACCTTTTCATCGCGGGAGATTCTTCAAAATTTCCCCTTCTGCTGGCAGATCCCGCGGAATATTCCATCGGTCTCATTGATTTTGAGACATCTGTGATTTACAGCACAAAGGGAAGCATCCGCCAGCCCATGCTGGCCGGAACCCCCTCCTATGCCACGCCTTCGCATATCTTCAGAAATGAGATGCTGAAGGACAATTACAGCAGCCTTCCCCGGATTTTCCATCTGCAGGACTGGCAGGCTGTCATCAGCATGATCCATATTATTGTCACAGGAGAGCACCCGGCCCGGAAAACCAGCAAACTTCTGCCGGAATTTATCCGGGTGATGAAAAAATCCCTGCACATGAAAAAGATACGTCCCGGAGATGCCTTCACCGGTTTCAACCGCGTTTTCTGGAGCCGGGCCAACAGCGAATTCACGGAAAAACTCGAAGCCAACTCAGATCTTCTGAAATCGGTGCGTCCGGCAATTTCCGGGAATGTGTGCGAAATGCTCCGGCAGGAAATTTCCGAAGTGGAAAGCGATATTGAAAAACAGATGCAGGAACATATCAACTGTCAGAAATTCTTCCGAAGCCCCAAAATCCGCTCGGATATGAAAAATGCGCCTCTTTCCGCCATTCGCAGATGCCGGTCAAACTGGGAAAAGGGCATACAGGCTCCGGAGGTATCCCCTTCTGTCCGGAATCAGGTCATGCGCTGGCTTGCAGAACTGGAAAGGCTCAAATCGGAATCCGAAAGAAAATCGCTTTTCATCAGTATGCTGGCTGAAGAAAAGCCGTCCGTATCCGCCTATGATCTGCTGGATATGATGTTCGGTGTGGTGTTTCATGCCATGTATGTCAGCAAATGGGGAAGACCGGCTGTGGAAGGGGACGATTTTGATCAGAAACATGACAGAAAAGAAGATGCAGAAATTTCCCGTGAGGAAACCTTTGCACTTGAAAAAACGGTCAGTGCGCTGATGTAGAGTTTTGCCAGATTTGCCTGCCGGTTAACTGGAGGCATCCAGTCTGCCCGGAATCAGATTTCATGCTCTCCGACACAATGTGCGACACAGGTTTTCTGATTGAACAGGAGAAAACATCAAACATCCACTCCCGGATGGAACTCCCCCACAATTAAACCAAATGGTTACAATAAACTCAGGAATGGAAATGAAACTCCTGGCTGTGGAAACCGGCATCCTGCTTGCTCCACAACATCTGCAGGTTGTTCCCTGATGAAACAAAATCAGAAATCTGCACAAAGGCTCAAGGACACCGTTTATGAAAACACCGGTGACAAAATGGTGACATCAAAAAGAAAAGGGGCTGTGCTGTAAGCACAACCCCTTGATTTTAAGAGTGCCCCCGGCAGGAATCGGACCTGCGGCGCATGGATTAGGAATCCATTGCTCTATCCACTGAGCTACGGGGGCGGATGCTATTCCACATGAACCCGCTGTCCCGGAAAGATTCTGCTTCGGGACGTCAGGCTGTTTACCCGGAGAAAATCCTCCAGAGACATATTATGCCGTTTCGCTATTTCCAGAGGAACATCTCCGTTTCTCACCTTATAGGTTTTCAGGCGTTTTTGACTGCTGCTGACCACAGGTATGACCAGTTCCTGCCCAACATCCAGTTTGGCATTGCTGAGATTGTTAAGTTTCTTTAAATCTTGGGTCATAATACCATATTTCTGTGCAATGTTCCAGAGAGAATCCCCCTTTTTCACAATATGGGTGGATACTTTCTGTTTTTTCGTCACCTTGCCGGATTCTGCCACCTGCCTGCTTTTTATCTCTGTCTTTCCAGCAGGTATTTTCAGGATATTGCCGGCCACCAAATAGTTGCGTCTGTGTATTTTGTTTGCCTGTATAATTGCCTTGCCGGTGGTTCCGTAACGTTTGGCAATCCGGGCCAGGGTCTCCCCTTTTTTGACCCGGTGGTACACTGTTGCGGATTCGACAGTGGTTTCCTGCTGTTCCGAAAGTTTCGGCCCGGATGAAAGGGGGATGCTGTCCAGTTTTGCCATCAGCATCTCACCCCTGCCTGCGGGAACTTTCAGAGAATAGATCTGGGGCGGAATCATATCATGTTTCAGCTCCGGATTCAGAGATTTGAGGACAGTCGGCGATATTCCGATGGCTTCAGCCACATCCTTCAGATGCATCTGCTTTGAAACTGTCATCTCCTCATACGTGAGCGGGGAATCGGCTTCAATGGTGTCCAGTCCGTATTCCTCCGGATGTGTCACCATCTGGAGAGTGGCCAGGAATCTGGGAACGTATCTGGCGGTCTCCCCCGGCAGTTTTTCATACAAATCCCAGAAGTCGTCCAGATAATTCACATTCTGGGAACGGATGGTTTTCAGCACCCTTCCCTCACCGCAGTTGTAAGCTGCCAGAACAGTTGACCAGTCACCGAACATATCGTGCAGTTCTTTCAGGTATGCGATGGCAGCTTTTGTGGATTTATAGGGATCCATCCGTTCATCAACATACTTGTCTCTGCTCAGTCCGAATCTGTATCCGGTGGAAGGAATGAACTGCCAGAGTCCAAGCGCTCTGGCCGGAGACAGGGCTCGTACCCTGAATCCGCTTTCGATAAGGGGCAGCCATGACAGTTCCGCAGGAAGTCCTGCTTTTTTGAGTTCCGCCTCAATAAAGGGGCGGTACCGGCCCGAACGTTTATAGGCTTCAGTAAAAAAATTTCCTTTGGAAAGATACTCGATTTCCTGACGCACATACGCATTGTCCACTGCCGGAATGGCCCTGTGACTGCCTTCCGCCCTTGAGTTCCGGGAGGCATATATTTCCAGAATCCGCTTGGATACCAGATAACGGATTTCCTCTTTCTGTTCCAGCAGTTCCACGCTGTCTTCCGGATCCACTTTAAGAATCAGGGAAAAAGCCCGGTCAAGAGAGCCCAGAGCCTTTTCTGTCTCCCCTCTTCCCCGGTATTCCTGCGCCTTTGTGCACAGGCTCATGGCCTCATCCATAATCTTCTGTATCTCTTTTGCATCCGAAACAGAGGGAAGTTCCGGAACATCCTCATCTTCGGTGTCATCTTCGGTTTCGTCATCCGGAATCAATCCGGTGTCTTCGTCGAATTCGTCTGCAGGGGTTTTGCCTGGGGAAGCGGAGGGGAGGCCCGGTTTTGCACCCTGGGCAGTATCAGAACTGTTTTTCGCGGAGGCGGGAGCGGCTGCGTCATGTACGTCAGTGCGGGTGTAAAGGGAGTTTGTGCAACCAAAACAAATAAGCAGAAATAAATATAAAAGTCGTATCATCATTTTTCAAAGTCCTCTTTCCGGCAATCTCCAAAAAAACAGAGGATCTGCAAAAAACAACTGCAGAATCCTCCTAAAACAGGCCGTTGAGCAGTGATGGCTGTCCATATTTTTCTGGGTTTGTTTTGTGCATCATTACCTGATACAGTTCACCGTTTATCCAAATTAATACAAAAAAATCAAAAAACTGCACTGTGTCATCATCCCAAAAGCCTTTTCAGAAAGGCAAGTGTGATTTTTTATCTTTTTACAGACAGATTCGGTTTTGTCAAGATTTTAATCATAATAACCAGAAAAAAAATCAGAAAACAGAAGGCTTGAACAAATTTATTATCCTGTTTTTATTTATAATATATTCAAAATATGTTTTTGGGGATTGCAGGTCTGCAAAAATGCCGCAGTTTGACGGTCTGTTTTTGTGTGCAGAAAACACCTCATCTGCTCCGGATGCAGGTCAAATCATCACAATTGATCATTTTTCCGTTATATGGTAACATTCATTTTTGGAATAAACAAGGAATCTCCCGGTGATGGAAATTCAACGGGGAAAACACCAATCTTCGGCCTTGAAAATGACCCTGTCAAAAAACATCAGAGCAAAAACAGGATGCCTTTTCCCCAAAAATGATCGGCATTTTAAACGCCGGGCACTGAATCTTGCCATGTCCATCGGATACCGCACACAGCTTTTTGGCATAATGGACAGTTCCGATGCGCCCCTGTCCCCTGCCGAGCTTCCGGCATATTCTTTGTCCCGGCGGCAGCTTTCCCATGGTGGACATCGCATCAGGCAGCGAACATGCGGATAATCTGGAGCATCCCATGGGGCCATTTCTCTGTGCGGTCAGCCTGATGCACTGCATGCCAGCGGGACTGATCGGCAATGGGTCTGGGCATGATGCGGGGACGGCAGAAAGCGGAAACCATGATCCGGGAGGCCGGATTCAGCCGCATAAGCGTATCGGAGATTCCGGAGGATTTGTTTAATCTGCACTGTTTTTGCAGAAAGTGAATCCTGATCTCCTGTGAACGTTCGGACAGCAAAAGAGGTCTCATCAACTTTCTCCGAACCAGTGCGCTGTCAGGTTTTATCTTGTGATTTCACCTTTGCGGAAAAAGCGGATTTTCTGGAGAAATCCGGTTGCCGGAAATCATTTGCAGGTCACAGATTCAAAACTGACAAAGCACTGGTACATAACCGCATTGGTTTTCAGAATATGAAAAACTGAATTTTTTCAAAAAATTCAGTTTTTTCAGTTGGTCATGTCCTGGCGGAAAGATCAGGATTTGAAAACCGGACTGCACCGTTCCTGTCAGGATTTTTCACATTCCTGAAACATGGAAGGTGCGGGAAGACAGGTTTGACTGCACATGGAAAAAAAAGCATCAAAATTTTTTTCTCATATTGCCGATGTTCTGCCATCCGCAATGGCCGCGTACCGCAGCCGGGATGACGGGGAAATGACCCGGATATGGGAATGCTGGAGCACTGCTGTGGGACCGGCCATTTCGGAAAATGCCCGGCCTGCCGCGTTCAAAGGCACTCTGCTCATTGTCCATGCAGCCAGTTCCGTATGGGTGCACCAACTGCAGTTTCTCAAAAAGGACATCATTGAGAAAGTCAACCGCAGCCTGGGAAAAAGACTCGTGAAAGATATCAAATTCAGAATCGGGAATGTCTGATGGATGAAGTGACATCCGATACGTTTTTTGGAGGCCGTATCCGGATAAAACAGCACAGAAACGGATACCGCTTTTCCATTGATGCTGTGCTTCTGGCTGCCCATGCGGGTCTGCGTGCCGGTGAGACCGTTCTGGACCTGGGAACCGGCTGCGGTGTCATACCGCTGCTTCTGGCGTGCCGGATTCCGGACGCCGTGATCTATGGCATTGAAATCCAGGAAGAACTTGCGGAAATGGCCAAATCCAATGTCAGGGACAGCGGAATGGAAGATCGGATTCATATTCTGCAAGGGGATATGAAAGACCTGCGGAACGGAATGATTTCCGGACAGGCGGATCTGGTTGTCAGCAATCCGCCCTACCGGAGGATCGGATCCGGCCGGATGAATCCCCATGCACAGCGGGCCGTTGCCCGGCATGAAATCCGGGCCTGTCTTGCTGATGTGACGGAAACCGCACGGCGGATGCTGGATGTGTCAGGCCGTTTTGTCACCATATACCCGGCAGAACGGCTGGCTGAACTTCTTGCACAGATGCAGCGTTCCGGCATTGAGCCAAAGTATCTGCGCGCGGTTTACTCCGGATGGAACACCGGAGCCAAACTGGTCATTGCCGAGGGAGTGAAAGGCGGACGTCCGGGAATGAAAATCAGCTCTCCTTTGGTAATATATAAGGAAGACGGTTCCTATACCGAAGAAGTCAGCCGCATGTTTTCCCATGATTCCGGAAACAGGTTATACAATATTTAAATGATGACGGTTCTCAACGCACTGTTCCCGGTATTTGTCCTGATTGTCATGGGCAGAATTCTCAGGCACTGGGGGCTGACCGATGATGTTTTTCTGAAAACTGCTGACCGGATGGTCTATTATATCTTTTTCCCGGCCATGCTTTTCTGGAAAATCGGGAGCGCCCGTTCGGACGGGGGGATCGAATGGTCCTTCTGCCTGGCCTGTCTGAGCGCGACACTTGTGCTCTATGTCCTCAGCGCACTGTATATCCGCTTTGCGGTTTCCGATTATGAGGCAGGTTCCTTTTCCCAGAGCTGTTACCGCTTCAACACCTACATCGGCATGGCTGTCATCATCAATGCTTTGGGAGAGGAGGGGGTTCGGCATTTCGGCATCATGGTGGGATTTGCCATTCCCCTGATCAATTTTTTGGCTGTTTCCACCCTGATATGGTTTTCCGGGAAAAGTTTCAGCATGAGGGATCGGGTCCGTCTCACTGGCCGATCCCTGATCTCCAATCCTCTGATCCTGGCATGCATTGCAGGAATTCTTTATGCGCGTTTTGTCAATGACTTCCCGGTATTTCTGGACAGCACTTTCCGGCTGTTCACATCCGTGACCCTGCCATTGGCCCTGTTTTCCGTGGGAGGCGTGCTTACCTTTGAGAAACTCAAAGGCTGGTTCGGTCTTTCCCTTGCCGCGGCAGTGCTGAAACTGCTCTTTTTCCCTCTTGTGGGTTATGTGTTTCTGAAACTCTTCCATGTTTCCGGTGTTCCCTTCCGGGTGGGCATGATTTTTTTTGCTCTGCCCGCTTCCACTGCCATCTATGTGCTTTCATCCCAGTTGAACAGCAATACGGAACTGGCTTCTGCCGCGATTGTGCTGTCAACCGTGCTTTCCTTTGTTTCACTTTCTGCGGTGCTGCTGCTGCTCGGAATCTGATACGGATTTGAGGGAAAACAAAACTCCGGGCCCCGAGGCTCAGACAAATTTGCCTTGCAAATTCAGTGAGAATATTGCAGGATATAAAACAAAGAGGTGATGTCCGGCAGAAGACCGGAGAAAAGCCAAACACAAAACAAAAAGGAATTTATCACAAAGATGCAGAAACACATTGTCAGAAAACTGTTCGCGGGCCTGATGCCTCTTTTCATCCTGATGAGCGGGACGGTATGGGCCCAGTCCTTTCCAGGCGAACCGATTCCCTCTCTGATCTCAGCCATTCGGGTCCCGGGGCCTTTGGATTTCTGCGGGGAAAAGGTTCCCCTTCATGAAGCGGAAATCCGGGAGGAGATGGAAAAGGAACTGCTTCTTTCCCTGTGGAGCCGCGCACAGGTGATTCTGTGGCTCAAACGATCGGGCCGCTATATGCCGTATATTGAAAAAATACTCAAAGAGAACCGTATGCCTGATGATCTCAAGTATGTGGCCATTGTGGAAAGTTCCCTTCTGCCCCATATCGGGTCTTCCAAAGGCGCTGTCGGATACTGGCAGTTCATCCCGGACACCGGCCGGAAATACGGTCTGCGGGTTGACAGAGACATGGATGATCGGCGGAATTTCTTTTCAGCGACCCGCGCGGCCATGTCCTATTTTCAGAAACTCCATAAGGATTTCGGTTCCTGGACCCTGGCCGCGGCTGCCTACAATATGGGGGAATACGGACTGCAGAAACGCATTGGGGAACAGAAAACAGATGATTATTATCATCTTTACCTTCCTCTGGAAACCCAGCGCTATGTGTATAAGATTCTGGCAGCGAAGCTGATTCTTTCCGATCCGGAAAAATACGGTTTTTACCTGACACAGCAGGATATTTACCAGCCCCGGCAGTTTGACAGGGTGAGGATAGAAAGTCCGGAAGCTGTTTCGCTGCAGCTGATCGCTGAGGCTGCGGGAACCTGGTTCAAAACCATCAAGGATATGAATCCCGAAATCCGGGGCAATGATCTGACTGCGGGAAACCATCATGTTCTGATTCCCAAAGGAAGGGCACAGGGATTTCAGGAACGTCTTGCCACTCTTGTGCAGAAAGATCGGGAAGAAAGACAGGCACGGGAAGCAGCGCGCAGAGAGATTGTTTATGTGGTCAAAAAAGGAGATTATCTTTCAGGCATAGCGGAAAGGTTCCGTGTTCCCCTGTCTGATCTGCTCCGGTGGAACAATCTGAAACACAGCAGTCCGGTTCATCCGGGCCAGCGGCTGATCATAAAGCAGTGACCTCAGGTTTCTGCCGCTTCTGAAAGCAGTGGAACAGAGGTTCTGCAGAACAGGGGAATCGGAAAAATGAGAGATGCAGATATTGAAAAACTGATCCCCCACCGGGATCATATGAAACTGCTGGATGCAGTGGTGTCCGGAGATGGGAATTCGGCAGTGTGCGAATCCGTGGTGAATGACCAATGGCCACTGCTGGAAGAGCATGGGGTCAGCCCCCTTGTCCTGATTGAACTGACTGCCCAGACTTCTGCTGTCTGCATCAGTCTGAAGGAGCAGCAGGAGGGCAGGGCGCTGACAGAAGGAAAAGGCTGGCTGGTCGGGATCAAATCAGCCGAATTTTTTGCAGACAGGATTCCACTGCACACCCGGATTACCACCGCAGCCGAGATACATGCCACCCTGGACAATTACACAGAAATCCGCGGTCTGTCGAAGATCGGTACGGAAACAGCAGGCAAGATCGTTCTGCAGGTTATGCGGGCGGGATGACGGACAACTGCTTTGCACATTGTTTTTTATCCGCGTTTCAATCCCCTTCCCCACTCTTTCCCGCGAACCTGCCAGTACGTGACCCCGTTGAATTTTACAGGATCAAAAACTGAATTTTTCCAAAAAATTCAGTTTTTTTTATTATCAGTCATTATCAGTCATTTTTTTCCCAATGCCGCTGAACTGACACCCCTCCCGGAGGGAGGGGAACCGCGGGTTCACCCGGCGCTGAAAAAGGGGCGGTATTGTATTAAATCAATGGGGAACCGGTATAAAAACTGACTTGGTCATGTACTGCGGCAGTTTTTTTTCAAAAATATGCGGAATGAAATCTGTCCGGACGGTGCGGCCCATACTGTCTGAGAATCTGTGCCGGAAATCCGGAAAATGCAGCCAAAGACAATTCTGTATTGAATTATATAAGATTCTCAGGTAAATTGGGCACAGACAGTTTTTAAGGGGATTTGTTCCGGATCCGGCCGGTGCAGGTCTTCTTCTGCCCCGCATATGGAAAAGCAGCATTGCCTTTTAAAGACTGTGGTTCCGGAAAAACGTTTTCACAGCGTTCCGGGCCGAAGCTGCGCCGGCGGCAACAGGTTTTCCCGGCCTGCGGAGCTGTGAAAAAAATTTTTCCGGAAATCGTTCCGGTTTTCTGTGGGAGGATTCATTGACATTTTATGGGCGGAACGGGGATTAGACAGTTTGCTCACTCATGCTGCCCAGCCGCATGTTTTCCCCTTTTGCAAAGGGGGGATTTTCCTGCCGATTGCGCAAGGAGGGTTGCTCATTTCCGTCATACCGGCAAAAGCCGGTATGACGGTGAAGCTGTTACTTTGCCATTCAGCGCAGCAGGTGAATTGGAAACCGCGTGCTGAAATGACATGAATGTTCCACCGGTATGTGTTTGCCATGCGTTACAGCTATGACGCAGGCATGGATGAAAGAACGAACAATAAACCTGTTCTGAGTTCAGTGTAAAAAATTGACTTGGACAACACAGCAAAAAATGGAAAAAAAATCTATGTTCTCTTTAAAAAAAGTCGGTATTTATGTGGATGTGGAAAATATTAACCGCAACGGCGGCTTCGGTATGCAGTATGACGTACTCCGGAAATTTGTCTGCCGGGACGGATCAGAACCCATGCGGCTGAATGCCTATGTGGGCTATGACAAGCAGAGAGCCCAGTTTGATGAAAAATACCGGGACAAAACCCGCAATTTTTTCTCACGCATCAGGGGTATCGGTTTCAAGCTGGTGGAAAAAGAGGTGAAATGGTATCAGGATGAAAACGGCAACAAATTCGGAAAAGCCAATGCGGATCTGGATATGGCCGTGGATGCCCTGCTGCAGTCCGAAAACCTGGATCGGGTGGTCATGGTAACCGGGGACGGGGATTTTACACAGGTGGTCAGAGCCTTGCAGAACAAAGGCTGCCGGGTGGAAGTGGTGGCCTTTGACAATGTGTCTTCGGATCTCCGCAAGGAAACCGATATTTTCATTTCCGGTTATCTCATTCCCAATCTGCTGCCCATCCGGGAATCCGGCCCCTGGGGAACCCTTGGATCAAGGGTGCGCGGCATCTGTTATTATTACCGGCAGGAGGAGGGTTTCGGATACCTGCGTTTTCTGGGACAGTTCGGGCCTCTGTGGATTACTGATCCCCGTGAAGAAAACTCGCCTTACAAAACTGCATATTTCAATGCCGAGTATCTCATGTCCTCTCCCAATATCCTGAACGGACTGCCCAGCCGCAGCCACATCTTCGAGTTTACCCTGCTGAAATCAGAACGCTACGAAGGACAGTTTCAGGCCGAGGATATTGTTCTGGTCAGCAAGCTGTAGTGTTTTGTCAGCTCTGTGCTGAGGAGTTAAGGGCAAAGGACACAAAGAAGGTTCCCGTTTCAACGCTCCGGCTCAATGCCATTAAGTTAAGCAAAAAATCCCCCTCCCCTCAGGGGAGGGGAGTCATAACGTAACGGCATTGAAGCTCCGGGCGGGAAGATTCCGATCCACCGGCGTTGCAAAGCCTCCGGCTTTGCAACGCTGCAAGTTCTGTTTTGAGTTTTTCCCGTTCCAGCGCTCCGACTTTATCCCGTTCCCAGGCCGGAGCTTTCAACGGCGGGATAAAAAAGGTAAAACATATTATGGACAACAAACGGCGATTCACCCGTGTGCCGTTCAAGGCGCAAACCGTCATTGACATTCAGGGCAGGACCTATACTGTGGGTGAAATTTACAATCTTGCCATCGGCGGATGTCTTTTGCATTTTGATGCAGCGGTGAAACCCGGAACCCCGTGCCATATCACCATCAGACTCAGCGAAGCCGATGATACGTTTTCCATCCGTGTCAAAGGGGATGTTGTGCGTGCAGATTCCGGTATGCTGGCCCTGAAATTCGTCCAGATTGATCCGGACAGCCTTTTTCACCTCAGAAACATCATCCGTTACAATGCGCCTGACACCCACAAGGTGGAAAAGGAAATAGAGGAGCATCCCGGCATACTCTGAATCAGTTGGCAGTGAACAGTTGTCAGGAAAAAGCAAATGACGAACTGTCGTTACGCACTTCTGTCATACCGGCGAAAGCCGGTATCCGGAACGCTTTGAAAATACTGGATTCCGGCTTTGGCCGGAATGACGGACAAAAAAGATGGCTGCCTGATATTTGCAGGGGCTGCGCAACATCCGTGACGAATCCTGATCAGCGCAATATGACACCGGCAACGGCCAACTTTTCACTGACAGACGATGTTCTCCGGGATTTGCAATGCTCCTGCCACAGGAACCATTGTACAACACAAAGAGTTATCTCACTGTTATGTCTCCGGATTCCTGATTTCCGCAGAAATCTCTGCTGCAATGCGCCGGGCTGCATTTTTCGGATCCGCCGCATCCCGGATGGGTCTTCCGATGACCAGATAATCTGATCCGTTCCGGATCGCCTGCGCTGGCGTGACAATGCGCTTCTGATCATCCGCTGACGAAATCTCCCATGCAGGCCGGATGCCGGGCGTTACCGTGACAAAGGATGACCCGAAGCTTTCCTTTATGCTTTTGACTTCCTGTCCTGAGCAGACAATTCCCGAACACCCGCTTTGCTTTGCTGCGGCTGCCCGTTTCATCACCAGAGCGGACAGATCCGAAGCATATTCCTCCCGAAAACCCGCTCCGCGGATATCATCAGCAGACACGCTGGTCAGCACGGTCACGCCCAGCACACGGGTTTTTCCCCGGCATCCATCCACTGCGGCTTTCAGCATACCCGTGTTTTCCCCGCAGTGAACTGTGGCAAAACTGACACCCAGATCAGCGATCCGGGACATGGCCCGTGAAACCGTCGCGGGAATATCATGCAGTTTCAAATCCAGAAAAACCTTTGCAGAAGCTGCGGAAAGAATGCTGCGCACAATTTCCGGTCCGGCTTCAATAAAAAGTTCCAGCCCCACCTTGAACATCCCCACATCTGTCGCGAGCAGCCGGATCAGTTCTCCAGCCTCCCGGACAGACGGCACATCCAGGGGGAAAACAATATAATCTTTGGCCTGTTTCATCTGCTTTTCGTCCTTTCTGTCTCAGGATGCGGTGCCGGGTCATATCCGCAGATGAGTTTTTGAATGGGCGGGTCTGAAATCCGCTCCTGCCATTTTTTCCAACGGATTTAACCCACTGCACAGAATTCTTCAATAACGGATATCGTGATCAGCGCTCCAGTTTCGGCAACTTTCCTGCATGGCTCAATATCATCTCTGTCTTTCAGATATTTTTTGGAGGAATCGGCAGCATTACGGTAAAAGTGCTTCCTTTTCCCTCTTCTGAAACCACATGGATGCTTCCGTCATAGGATTCAATCATTTCCTTTGCCGAAGCCAGCCCCAGTCCGGTTCCGGTGGGCCGGTCATCTGCTGCTGTCAGCGGTTTGGTGGTATAAAAGGGGTTGAATATTTTTTCCATTTTTTTTTCAGATATGCCCTGTCCCGTATCCCTGATAACGATGCTGATGAAACCTTCTTTTGTGCATGTCTCAATCTGCAGTATCCGCTGCTCACTTCTGTACATGGCATCCATGGCATTTTTGATCAGATTCCCGATGCTCTGGCTGAAATGGTGATATATGCCCCGGTAGGGGGGAATCGGATTCAGATTCATTTCCGTGCTCACCTTATGTTTGAAAAAAGGGTTGGCCCGGAGCAGTTCCACCTGATCCCTGAGCAGTTCATTCAGATCAATTAACACATATTCGGTGTTGCTTTCCCGGTAACTGGTGCTCAGAATTGTGCCGATAATCTTTTTCATCTGCGCGGCCGCTTTTCTGAGATTCATGATATTGCGGTTGTCCGGCTGCTTTACGGCAAGCAGTTCCGCATTGCCCATGATCACCTGCAGCGGATTGTTCAGGTTGTGAACAATTCCGGCAGCATATCTCCCAATGGCCGCCATCCTTTCCGCATCTATCAACTGTTCGGTGCGCATCCGGACCTGATCGTTGAGCACTTCGTTCAAATTCTGCAACTGATCCTCAACAGATTTCAGGCGCATGAACACCCGCACTTTGGCCAGCAGTTCCTCGGGTTTGAAAGGTTTTCCGATATAGTCATCTGCCCCTGCCTCATAACCTTTCAGCCGTTCTTCCAGCATGGTACGGCCTGACACCATGATGATCTTTATGAAACCGAACGAACCGTGCTTTCTGATCCTGCGGCAGACCTCATAGCCATCTATACCGGTCATGGTGACATCCAGGAGGATCATATCCGGTCTGAAATTCGGGATTATCTCCAGCCCCTCTTCCCCGCTGAAGGCAGCCTCGACAATGTATTCCTTTTCCAGAATCTCCCTGATGGCAGCAACAACCGAGTGGGCATCATCAACAACCAGTATTTTGTTTTTATTATTCATATTTGCCTCTGACACCTTCCGGTTTGAAAGTATCTTCTATTTTTGCATAATTTATTGACAAAATAAAGACGTAAACTTAAATTTACCCAATAAAAATGAAAAAAATTTTGATTCTTCAGGGATTTTTGCGGGAAATTTTTCCGGATGCCTGCTTTCGCAGGCATGACGTCATTCCGGCCAAAGCCGGAATCCGGTGTTTCCGCAAAACAGATTGAAGAACCAAAATTTTTTGCTGTTATTTTTTTTCTGCTGATATTGACATATTACGGAAGGAACAGGATGGAGAGGGAAGGAAAGACACTTGTCATAAACGCTGCGGTGGAAATCTCGGCAAACGCACTGGAAGCCATTGTCGAAAACGCCAAAAGGATGACCGGACGGAATGAAAAAGGCCATTACCGGGTGGATACTGCCGGAAAGGTGGGAGAAATGATCTCCCGTTTCCTTTCTGAGAAGGACTTTGAATCCTACGCGCAGAATCCGGAAAATTACCGGTGAACCGATCCCGGCAATACTCCGGGCACAGCGTTTATCGCCTGTTATACCGATTCGTCATTGATCTGAAACACAGATCTGAAACATAAGTTTTTCAGGCATACAGTTTTTCTGAAAAACCGGATTTTTCGGAAAAATCCGGTTTTTTGAACACAGGGAAACTTCTTTTTGCCTGTTTACAAATCTGTTTTCAATGGAAAGCAGGTATTCCACTGCCTGCATCTGTGCTGTCAATTTCAGATGTCAGGATGAAGGAGCAGAGGATTTCCCCAAAAAAAACAGACTGCCCGTTCCAAGAACGGCGGTCTGCAGGCCATGCCGATTTCCTCAAAAAAATGGGGGGTTCAGTTGGAATTCCCTGAGCGTTTCATAATCGAATCTGTAAGACGGGCGCTGTTTTCAAAGCGTTTCAAAGCAGTGCATTGTTTTCATATGTGGCATAAGAATGAAAGGAGACTGATCTATGGCGCGCAAGAGTATGAAAAAATGGGAATGTCCCTGCGGGTATATTTATGATCCCGCTGAAGGTGATGCAGACAGCAATATTTCCATGGGAACTTCCTTTGACGATCTGCCCGATGACTGGGTCTGTCCCCGCTGCGGTGCAGAAAAGGAATTTTTTGAAGAAATGGATGAATGAGATGTCAGACAGGGGCCTCCGTTCCGGCGGCTCCTTCCCGTTTTTCCCTCCTGTGAATACCGTATCCTCCCCATTGATTTTTTTCCCATTCTGTGAAAAGAATGCAGAAGACAAAAATCTGTTTTTCGTATTTTCACAAATACAGTGAATTCTCCGCATTCAAAAGAATAAAAACGGCCTGTTCCACCTGTTCATCCATAACCGCGGCAGAAGGGAGGCAATGCATGTTGAAAAATATCAGCATCAAATGGCAACTGGTGAGCATCTGCATTTTTCTGGTGTCTGTGCCCGTGACGGTGCTGGGAATTCTCAGTTACCGGCTTGCACGGAATGAAACATTTTCCCAGATAGAGTCTCAACTGCGGCAGGAATCGGTGCAGATAAAGATGCTCGTGGAAAGTGTGTATGAGGGAATTCAGGCTGAAAAAGACAGCAGGGAGCAGCAGGTCAGCCTGATTGTGGATGCCCAGACTGAAGCCGTGCAGCATTTTATCCTTGCCTGGAAGGGGGATGAGGAACTGCTCAAAGACACAATGGCTGCCATACGTGTGGGAAAAACCGGATATGTCTGGGTTCTCGACTATACCGGAACCTATGTTGTCTCGCTTGGCCGCAGCCGTGACGGTGAAAGTGTGTGGACTCTTCGTGATGCCAGGGGGAATTTTTTTGTCCAGGAAAGCATTCACAAGGCGCGGCAGCTTGAAGAGAAGCAAATTGGGCATATTTCCTATTCATGGATCAATCCGGGTGAAAGCAAAGCCAGAGAGAAAATGTCCGCTCTTCTCCATATTCCTGCCCGCGGGTGGGTCGTCGGGATCAGTGTGTACTATGACGAACTGACCGACATGGAATATGAAAAAACGAAAACAGAGATACTCAAAAACCGGCTTGCCGGTGTGAGTGTGGGAAAAAGCGGTTATGTGTGCATCCTCAATGAAAAAGGGGAATATGTGTTATCCCTTGACAGAAAACGGGATGGGGAAAACATCATCAACTCCAAAGATGAAAAAGGGCATCTCTTCATTCAGGAAATCGTGAGCACCGGCCTGGCTTTGAAGGAAAATGAGACCGCAGTGAATTATTATCCCTGGAAAAATCCCGGTGAATCCCAGGCCCGTCTCAAACTGGCCGGATACACCTTTTTTCCGCAATGGAACTGGATTATTGCCCCGACCGCGTATCAGGATGATTTTCTGGACGGCCTGAGAAAAATTCTCAAACTGACCATTCTGACCGTGCTTCTTTCCATTTTCGCAGGTTCTGTGATGACCTATCTTTTTGCCACCTTCATAGGCCGGAAGATGAAAGTTCTGGCTTCCAAAATGATGATCATTTCAAACGGAGATCTGAGTGTGGACGCGGAAAGCAGAACAGGAAAAAATGAAATCGGGGTCATGAATGAGGCCATGAACCGAATGGCGGCCAATCTCAGAAACACCGCCCGCATGGCAGAAAGAATCGCAGCCGGGGATCTGGATGTCACTGTGAGCATTCTTTCGGAAAAGGATACGCTGGGACATGCACTCAGGGACATGGTGAACAAACTTATTGAGGTGGTCGGGGATCTCCGGCAGGCATCAGATATCAGCAAGGGAATGGCTGACAGTCTGAAAACCTCGGCTGAGGATGTATCCTCTCTCAGCAGACAGATAAGTCTGACTGCGGATCAGATGGCAGAAGGATCCAATGAGCAGGCTGCCGCGTCTGAGCAGGCCTCCTCTTCCATGGAGGAGATGAGTTCCAATATCCGGCAGAACGCGGACAATGCCTTCCAGACAGAGAAAATTTCCAAAAAAGCATTGGAATATACCAGGCAGAGCGCTGAAACTGTGGAAAAAACCGTGACTGCCATGCAGGAGATCGCAGAAAAGATTTCCATTATCGAAGAAATTGCGCGGCAGACCAATATGCTGGCTCTCAACGCGGCCATTGAGGCTGCCCGTGCCGGAGATCATGGAAAGGGATTTACGGTGGTGGCCTCGGAAGTCATGAAACTGGCGGAGCGAAGCCGGAATGCAGCGGCCCAGATCAACAAACTTTCCACCTCCAGTGTGGATGTGGCGGAAAAAGCGGGAGAACTGCTGCGACTTACTGTCCCGGACATCCAGAAGACAGCGGAACTGGTGCAGGAAATCAGCGTGGCCTCCAATGAGCAGAGCACAGGCTCGGATCAGATCAACATGGCCATTCAGCAGCTCAATCTGGTGATCCAGAGCAATGCGGCAGCATCCGAGGAAATGTCGGCCAGTTCCGAAAGGTTGGCATCCAGCGCGGAGAATCTGCTGAGAGGAGCGGCTGATATGGCCGGACAGGCAGCCAGACTGCGGGAAACCATTTCTTTTTTCAGAATCAGTCAGCAGGATGCAAAAGACAGGGAATTCTCTCCGGAAAAAAATTGGATGCACGAAAGAGTCACCAGCAGCAACCTGCCATCTGTTGCTCAAAGATCGGAAAGAAAAACCCCGCTCAGACCGAGAAATAAAGAGCGGCCCAGACCGGAGAATAAAACTGTGGGAAAGGAAATGCCGCTCATGAAAACAGAAGATTTTTCCTTTGAAAATGATCATCCGGATGACACCTTTGAACGGTTTTAATTTTTACCTGATGTTACGCAGCATCGTCACACCCGCGAAAGCCTGTAACCGCAAATAACTGAAAATACAGCTTTCCAGCTTGTGCGGGGAACTGCTGCCTGTTTAAATGGCTGCGTAACATCAGTTCTTGATCAAAGTGCCAAACTGTGAAAGTCTGGCACTCCTCATTCCTGAACATCTCAAACTTTTCCCCCAAACAAAACAACAGGTTTTTCCCCTTATTTTCCCCATAATCATCTGTCCTTGCCCCTGTCTCCCTGTGAATTATTTTACACATACCAGGCTGCCATACAGATTTGAATCACTTTATTCACAGGAGGATTATCCATGAGAAAGATTGATCAGGACAGTGTTGCGGACATCAGCTTTGAAATGAAATGGCGCAGTCCCCAGGCAGCACACACCGAGCGCTATGAGGCAGTGAAGGCAAATTTCTGGCGGGATATATTTCCCGGCAATCTTTATGAGGAGCTTATGGGAAAAAGCGCGGGAGACAGGGTGCAGCTTTCCCTTGAACCGGGGAAAGGGCTTCCCGCCTACAATCCGGCCAAACATTTTGCCCTTGCAAGGGATCGCTTTGATACAAAATTTGTGCCGGAAACAGAAACTCTTCCCCGTGCAGGCCGCTTTTATCCCAAAGGCATATTAAGGGATGTTGCCGGTGTATTTCCCCAGAATGTGGAACCCTTCCGATGCGCAGGTGTGCGCAACGGACATCTGCATGCGGATTTCAATCATCCGCTGGCCGGGTATC
The DNA here is from genome assembly GCA_964505535.1 of uncultured Desulfobacterales bacterium. Lineage (GTDB taxonomy): Bacteria > Desulfobacterota > Desulfobacteria > Desulfobacterales > Desulfococcaceae > JAABRU01. The sequence continues at coordinate 19,953 of CAZDIU010000044.1, forward strand.
CGGTGGAACTGAGTGCCGGTGTTCAAAAGGTGGAGGAAAAAATCTCAGAATGCGGCGGAACCTGCAATGACTGGCTGGAAGTGCTTGCCTCCGGTCCCGGTATGCAGGCCCGGTGGCAGAAACATCCCACCGATTATTTTTCAGATCGTCCCTTTGATCGGGAGGATATGACAGCAGACCGGGATTTCTGCGTACAGCCGCGCTTTGTTTATCATCTTGACACTGCAGCCATTGGTGCTGTCAGGGAGATTTACGGCAGACTTCTCAAAGATGGCATGAAAGTGCTTGATCTCATGGGCAGTTGGACTTCCCATATTCCTGATGATATATGTCCGGAAAAATTGACAGGGCTGGGCATGAACATCACGGAACTGGAAAAAAATGAGAGACTGACAGATCGCGTTGTCCATGATCTGAATGAAAATCCCCAACTGCCTTTTGCTTCAGGAAGTTATGATGCCATTGTCTGCACGGTTTCTGTGGAATACCTGATTCATCCTGAAGCTGTGTTCCATGAAATGGCGCGGGTGCTCAAACCCGGAGGTCTGGCTGTGATGACCTTTTCCAATCGCTGGTTTCCGCCCAAGGTCATAAAGATATGGAAGGAACTCAGTGAGTTTGAGCGCATGGGGCTTGTGCTGGAGTATTTTTCCGGAACCGGAAAATTCCGGAATCTGGAAACCTTTTCTCTGCGCGGCCTTCCCCGTCCCTGGGATGACAAATATTTCCCCCGGATGCGCCATGCAGATCCGGTTTTTGCTGTGTGGGGAACACGGGATGAACTGCTGCCCCTGCATACTTAGGGCCTGTAAAAAAAATAACCTGTACAATTTTCCCGCTGGTCAAACCCTAAGGGTTTTCAAAACCCTCAGGGTTTACAACAGCTTATTTTGATACAGACCCTTAGGGATTTGAAAATTGCTGATATGCCGGTTTTGAGGTTTCAGTGTTCAGATTTCAGTCCTGACCGCATACTGACACCTGCAGCCTGAACCGTCCGGCATTTTAAAAAGTTTCACATCCCTTAAAAGAGAACACTTTGAAATAATCAACTGATGTTGCGCGGCCCTTTCAGGAATCAGGCAGTTGCCAATTTGGGCAGCGGATCAAATCCGTTGACCGTCCTCCTCCCCCGTCCGATCAGAGGGAGGAGGATATAAAAGTTTGCAGCAAACCTGTTTTCACCTTTCACCCTCCCTGAAACCATCGGGTTTGGTCCATCACACTTATTTTGCAGTCGTCATACCAAATCACCAGTGAATTTATACCGATTCGCCATTGGTTTTGTCCAATGCGGAACACAGAGATTCCGAACAGTATCCCTCCGCAAAACCCAAATAACTGACAGCATCGGATCAAAGCAATGGCGATTTGATATTATGATGATCCAACTTTGATTTTTTCCGGCACAAAAACTGCTTTCGTCAATTGGATCAGTATATTTCAAAAAAGCCGCTGCTCAGAAGCAGACTGATCAGCGGAACCGGCCTGCCCAAATACAGACACAGGCTCACACACGAGAATAACCTTTTACAGATTGGCTTTCACCTGATATACAGACTGCCGGAGCATGGAAGGCAAAACACACAGATGCTCACAGCGATGCTCCGACAAAAAAATATGCTGAGGAAATACAACTGATATGGATAACTGCACAATCTTTACCGACGAACTCCTGCGGATCAGTGAGGGGACAGGCAGACTGGTTTCCGAAACCCGGAACCTGACAGACGCGGGGGATCCGGTTTTTGAGAACTGGCTTTCCGGGTGTGAGAATATCCGGCAGGACATGGCAAAGGGACTTCTCCGGGTGGCTGTGGTCGGGGCCATCAAATCCGGCAAAAGCACCTTTGTCAATTCCCTGTTCAAAGATGATTATCTGAAACGGGGCGCGGGCGTGGTGACCTCCATTGTCACACGCATTCGCAGGGGAAATGCCCTTCGTGCCACCCTCTGGTTCAAATCCTGGCAGGAAGTGAATGCGGAAATGGAAAAATCCCTGCTTTTTTTCCCCTCTCCGGACTGGCGCACGGATCACAGCGGTTTTGACATCCGCAGGGAAAAAGACCGCAGCGAACTGACCGCGGCCCTGGATTCCCTGAACAGTGATCTGCTCATCAGCAATGACAGCCGCAGCAGTGACAGTGTGGTGCTGGATTCTTACCTGAAAGGATATGAAAAGGTAAAAGATATTGTTGCCGAGGAACCGGTCACCATTGAATATAGGGATGAGCTTTTTCCGGAGCACAAAAAATTCACCGGAGACGATGCTCTGGCGGTCTGGCTGCGGGATATTGAACTGGAAATCTGCGCGGGGGATCTGGATGCAGACATTGAAATCGCAGACTGTCAGGGAAGTGATTCGCCCAATCCCCTGCATCTGGTCATGATTCAGGATTATCTGCTCATGACGCATCTGATTGTCTATGTCATCAGCAGCCGCACCGGACTCCGTCAGGCCGACATCCGCTTTCTGTCTGCCATCCGCAAGATGGGCATTATGGAAAACACCCTGTTTCTGATCAATTTTGATTTCGGGGAGCATGACAGTCTCAATGATCTGGAACGGGTGACAGCAAAAATAAAAGAGGATATTGCCCTGCTCCGGCCTGAACCTGAAGTCTATGTTTTGTCAGCTCTTTTCAATCTGTTCACAGAAAAGGAAAAAGAACTGCAGGTGAAAGATCGCCTGCGCATTGCCCAGTGGAAGGGAGAACTGGCACTTGCGGAATATTCCAGACGGGAGACGGAACGCTTTGAAACAGCCATCCGTCAGAAACTGAGCAAAGAACGCTATGCACTGCTGCTCAAAAGTCACGCGGATCGCCTGGGAGTTATGCTCTCCGGTCTGGAACACCGGATTTCCTTCAACCGCGACATTCTGAGGCGGGATGTGTCCGGCGTGGGAGAACTGCTGGAAAGCATTCAGAAACATCAGAGCAAAACTGCGGAAATCAAAGGCATGATACGCAGTACACTTGACGGTGCGGTGCGGAAAATCCAGAAAACCATCCGCACGGATACAGACCGTTTCTTTGATTCCCGTTACGGAATTCCCGCGGATACGGTCAGTTTTCTGGATCAGTACAGTGTTGTGTATACGGATTATGTGACAGATCTGAAAAAATCCGGTTTCAATCATGCCATGTACATGATTTTTCAGGAAATACGCCGGGCAGTGGATGTTTTCACCGCAGAGAATGTCAATCCGGAGGTCATCCGTTTCGCACGGGAACTGGAGGCAAAGATACAGGAACATTTTCTCACCCTGGCCGCGCCCTATGATGTCATGGTGCGGGATGCGCTGGCCGAATACAGGCGCAGTCTGGAGGTGCTTGGCATTGTTCCCATAGGGGAATCCGCAGAGGAAATCCAGATTTCGGACATGGAAAGTGCAAAGCGCAAATCCGGGATCCGTTTTGCACAGGCCTCCGCGTCTGTGAACTACACGGCCGGTATCCGGGCGGATGCGGTCATGCGTCTGGGATTTTACCGAGTTGTCCGGTTTTTCAAAAAACTGTTCAAAAAAACTGTGGCGGAAAATGAGGGCGAAATTCTGGCGCTCCGGGGCGGTGTTGCCCGTCTGAAAAAGGAAACCGCGCATTCCCTGCAGTTTGCTTTCAAGGATTACCGGGAAAATCTCAAATTCCAGTATTTCTTCAAACTCGCGGATGCGGTGGCAAAAGAGATGTATGAGGCCCTGAGCGCACGGTTTGACACCTATGCTGCGGATTTGTCCCTGATCAGCGAAACCGTGAGCCAGAAGCAGACCGACAAAGACCGGAAAGCCGAACTCCTGCTGGAACTGGAAAAGACACGGCAGGGGATACAGGAACAGTTGCGGAATCTGAAAGGAAAAATCGGATAGATGGCTTTTTTGTACTGACAGAATCGGAAATCATCCTTCTTTACCCCCTTCCCTTCAGGGAAGGGGGCAGGGGGTTAGGTTCAGAAAAAATACTGCCGAAAATATGGCTGGACAGACGACCTGAAAAACTGGCGGCCAGCAAGTCATTGCGGCAACCGGATGCTGAATATTTTAAGATATAAAAATTTGAATATATTTATAAAAAATCAGTCAAAACAATCCATAAGAAAAGGAGAAATGCCATGAAATGCAGTTCTGTTATGATTCTGGTTGTCAGTTTCTTTTTTACCGGTTGTGCAGCTTTATTCCATATGGCTCCCACTATTGAAGAAGAAACCTTTGCACAAACCGGCCAGTATCAAAAATGCATTGATTCTATACTGGGACCGAAAGGAACGCTTTCTTCTCCCCAAAATGCTGAAAGAATAATGGCAGAAAATATACAAACCATTAATAGCTGTTCATCCTCACTTTATCTTGAATTAAGCAGATATTTGTTTGATTTGAGATACCTGACACTGTCTTTAATTGAACTTGGTAAATTTGATATGGCAAAACAATATATTGGACATGGTGTCAACAACTGTGGAAGGTTACTGGATGCATTTGAGAACAATCATTGTTCAGATAATCAGACAATGAATAGTTTCGTTTACAGGACAGAGATTTATCTTCTTTTATCTTATGGGTATATTGCCTGGTTTGAAACCGGAAAACAGGAAAAAGCTGATGACTTTTTTAGTCCATTAGATAATATGTTTATGAATTTAAAAGGATTTAAGGAAGGCAACAAGTATCATCTGAAATATGACAAAAGCAAACCCATAATCAATAATATTGCGGAAGCAGGTGCTGATCTTGCTGTAATGCCTATTGAATTTGCTTTTGATAAACTTAAGGATTTTCTTTCTGACAGTGATGAACTTTTTTGGGGTAAAATCTTTTTGGAGAGAGCCTATTTTTATCATAAAATGTACGGAGATCATGAAAAAGCATTGGCATATCTGGATAAAGCCATTGATATCGGGAAAGAAATGAGCTTTTTCTATATTGATGCCAAATATGTCTCATATATGGAAGCTTACAAGAAAAAAGTAATGATTTACATACAATTGGGTAATCTGAAAGAAGCTGAGAAAGTTCTGGATGAGTATAATTCATTGGCCGGATCAATTCTGTTTAAACTGGGGACATCAACCTTTGGTTCTTTCGATAAATTTAAAGGATACATTGCCTCATTTTATGCAACAGGAGGTGCCCTTTACGCTTTGTTAAGAGACTTTGATAAGTCCAAAGAATATTTTGATAAAGCTGCTGATTTGATAAAATCTTTGGATAAAAATACATTGGATGAGAATAACAGATACGGACTGGCTAACTATTGTCTATGACACCATAGATGGGTCAAATTTTAACTTGACAAATTTTATA
>CAZDIU010000045.1:0-25124 GCA_964505535.1 uncultured Desulfobacterales bacterium
GGCTGAACGGCGTCCCGATATGGCGTGTTCAGTGTACGGAATGCGGGGCGGTCTTGATGAAAGGATTCACAGGATAAAAAATCATGGCAATCCTGAAATCATGTGAATCAGGGTTCAGACAAAATTGGAATATGCAGATCGGGAAAGGAGGACGCACAATGAAAACCATTCGGATGACTGTCAATGAATCTCTGCTTTCAGAAGTGGAGCAGGTAATCCGGGAACTGAAAATCAGCCGCTCCGCATTTATGCGATCAGCATTATTGCTTGCACTTCAGAAACACGCTGTTCTGAAATCCGAACACCGGCACAAACTGGGGTATGAGCAGCATCCGGTTTCTGAGGGAGAATTTGACATTTGGGAAAATGAACAGGCATGGGGGGAAATGTGAATCAGGGAGATATTTACTGGTACAAATTCAAAGAACCTGACAAGCGGCGTCCGGTTCTTATTCTTACCCGGAATTCGGCAACATCGTTTCTGGGTTCGCTTACCGTTGCTCCGATTACAAGCACCATACGGGATATTCCCACCGAAGTCATACTCACGGAAAATGACGGCGTATTGACCGAATGTGCTGTAAATTTGGATAATATTCAGACTGTTCAAAAAGCAAAGATCGGAGCATTTATCTCACATCTTTCTTTCACACGTATGAGAGAAGTCAGAAAAGCCATAGAATTCGCTCTTGGGTTTGATGCCCTGAAATAGCAGAATCGCTGTTCTGATTACAGTCTGTCGTCCTGATCCGGAACGCTGGATTGACTGGAAAGAAAGGAAGAAATCATGAAATATGTAAAAAAATGTCCCCATTGCACAGGAGAGATTGTTGAAAAAAAAGTTACAGAAGTGCTTTGCGGCGGTATTCATACGGCTTTTCTGACAGTGAATGCGGGTGTATGCCTGAGATGCGGAGAAAGATTCTATACGCCTGATGTGATAAGGAAATTCGAGGAAATAGAATCAAAATTGGAGCATCAGGAAATATCCGGCTTTCAGCCCATAGGAAAGTCTTTTCAGGTTGTTTTGGCAGCATAAAAAGAATTCTTTGATGAAATTGAGAAAGTTGACAAGATGCCGACCTGCGATTCTGCGATGTTAAATGAAATGATGCACTGCCAAACAGGATACAGAAAACCATCAGACAGCCTGCCGCCCCATCGCCAGGTTTCAGGAATATAAACTATGCTTCGCATCCGAAGAATATATGATGATGTACTGCCGGTGAACAAAGAGATTCTCCGGCAGATACAGGAAATCATGCGCACCCGTTTTCCCGCTGTTCCCGAAGAGGAAATTGAGCACATCAGCGACAAACTCCGCAATCCCTTTAAGCAGCGGTTCCGGCCCGTGCTGTTTGTGGCAGAAAGTATGCAGGGCAGGGTCAAGGGCTTTGCCATGCTCCTGCATGAACCGGAAATTCATTTTGCCTTTCTGGACTGGATAGCCACAGCATCGGGACGAACCGGAGGCGGGCTGGGCGGTGCACTGTATGACCGGGTGCGCCGGGAGGCTGCGGCTCTGCATGTGAAAGGGCTTTTTTATGAATGTCTTCCGGATGAGGCAAAAGCCTGTCCCGGAGAGGAGATTGTCAAAGAAAACCGTGCGCGGCTGCGTTTTTATGAGCGTTACGGAGCCAGACCGGTGATTGGCACAGGATATGAAACACCTGTAAAAGAAGGGGACATCTGCATGCCCCATCTGGTGTATGACGGACTGGGGGATCAGCCTCTGCGCCGGAATTTTGCCAGAAAAGTGGTTCGTGCCATACTGGAACGCAAATATGCTGCCTACTGCCCCCCGGATTATGTGGAAAAAGTGCTGCGCTCCTTTCAGGATGATCCCATAAGGCTGCGGGAATTGCGCTATGTCAAACCCCAGGCCGTGAAGCATTCGGTGGAGGGAAGTTCCGCAGAGCAGATTGCCCTGATTGTCAATGACAAGCACGAAATACACCATGTGCATGAACGGGGCTATGTGGAATCTCCTGTACGGGTGCGGAGCATTCTTGCAGAACTGGACAAAAGCGGATTTTTTGAAAAACTCAGTCCCCGGCCTTTTCCGGACAAGCATGTTCACGCTGTGCATGATGCGGATTATGTGAGTTATCTGAAACGTGCGTGTGCGGAGGTTCCGGAAGGCAAGTCTCTGTATCCCTATATTTTTCCCATTCGCAACAAAACCCGTCCGCCCAAAGAGCCGTCCGTGCTTGCGGGTTATTACTGCATTGACACGTTCACACCCATCAACGCGAACGCGTGGCCTGCCGCGCGCCGCGGTGTGGACTGTGCGCTCACTGCTGCAAAGGAAATTCTGGATGGCAGACGCATTTCCTATGCACTGGTGCGCCCGCCCGGACACCATGCCGAGCGCAGGGCTTTTGGGGGATTCTGCTATTTCAACAACAGCGCGATTGCCGCGCAGTATCTCTGTGCCTATGGCAGAGTTGCAATTCTGGATATGGATTATCATCACGGCAACGGACAGCAGGATATTTTTTACCGCAGATCCGATGTTCTGACGGTTTCCATTCACGGGCATCCCTCTTTTGCCTATCCCTATTTCAGCGGATTTGAGGAGGAGCAGGGAGATGGGGAAGGCGAGGGATTCAGTCTGAACCTGCCGCTGCCGGAACAGGTGGACGGCCCGGCCTATCGCAAGGCTTTGGAAACCGCAGTCCTGCGAATTGAGCAGTTCCGTCCCCAGTTTCTCATCCTTGCTCTGGGACTGGACACGGCCAAAGGAGACCCCACAGGCACATGGTCTCTGAAACCAAAGGATTTTGAGGCCAATGGCAGAATGGTCGGGGAAATGGGACTGCCCACTGTGGTGATTCAGGAAGGCGGATACCGGACCCAGACTCTGGGCAGAAATGCCATGTCCTTTTTTAACGGGCTGGTCGCGGGAAGCATGAAATGGCTGGAAAACGGCCGGGAAGAGAAAAAACTGCTGCCGGGTGTGAAATTCCGCTATGAACCCGAACCTGCGGATACAGAAAGAATCCGGCATCTGGTTGACATCACCGGCTTTTTCCATGCCGATGAGGTTCTCATAGCCGCAGAACTGGTGGATGAGCGGCTGGGCAAAGGCGCGGCCAGCGGTTATGAATTTGTACTGGCCGATCATTACGGACGTCTGGCCGGATATGCGTGTTTCGGTCTGATTCCCTGCACCCAGTCCAGTTTTGATTTGTACTGGATTGCCGTGCATCCGGATTATCAGGGCCGGGGACTGGGGCATCAGATTCTTGCGGAAGCGGAAAAACGCATCCGCAAAGCCGGGGGAACAAGGATTTATGTGGACACCTCCCAGCGGGAGCAGTATGCGGCAACCCGCGCGTTTTATGAAAGCTGCGGATACCGGCTGGAAACCGTTCTCACGGACTTCTACGCGCCCGGAGACGGAAAATCCATTTACTGCAAAGCCTTTGTATAAACGTGTGGAAGGGGGGTTTCATGGAAAAAATAAAACTGGGTGTCAGCGCGTGTCTGCTGGGGCATGAGGTCAGATATGACGGGGGGCATAAACTGAATCTTTTTATCCGGGATATTCTGGGGCAGTTTGCGGACTTTGTTCCGGTCTGTCCGGAAACCGAATGCAGTATGGGCATTCCCCGTGAAGCCCTGCGCCTGATCGGTTCCCCGGAAAATCCCCGTCTGATAACAAGGCAAACCCAAAAAGATGTTACGCAGCAGATGCGGGACTGGGCGGAAAAGCGGCTCAATGATTTGGAAAAAGAGGATCTCTGCGGGTTCATCTTCAAAAAAGATTCTCCCAGCAGCGGTCTGCACCGGGTAAAGGTGTACAATGACAGCGGCCAGCCCGTGAAAACCGGAACCGGCATTTTTGCCAAAGCCTTTGTCCAAAAATATCCCCTGCTTCCGGTGGAAGAAGAAGGACGGCTCAATGATGCGGATCTGCGGGAGAATTTCATTGAAAGCATTTTTGTGTTCAAACGCTTCCGGGAACTGCTGCAGAAGAAAAAAAGCAGGGGCGCTTTGGTGGATTTTCACACCCGGCACAAACTTCTGTTCATGGCACACAGTCCCGAACATTACAGAATCATGGGAAAAATCGTGGCCGGAACTTCCGGAACCCCGGAAGAAATTTACTCCGAATACATACGCACCATGTCCGAAGCCCTGCGCCTGAAAGCCACGCCCCGCAAGCATATCAATGTGCTTCAGCACATTATGGGCTATTTCAAAAAACAGCTTTCCCCGGAGGAAAAACAGGAAATACTGGAACTGCTCGATCTTTACCGCAGCGGTCATATTCCCCTGATTGTTCCCGTAACCCTGATGAACCATTTTGTGCGGAAATATGAACAGCCCTATCTGAAAGATCAGTATTATCTCCATCCCCATCCGGTGGAACTTCGGCTGCGGAATCATGTATAAAAAAGCTGTCAGATAAGTAAGGCAGGATAAATTTTCGGGTGCAAAATTTTGGGAAAAACCGGATTTTTCCGGAAAAATCCGGTTTGTTATACCTTAAAACTTTCGCCTGGGCACTTATGGGGAGTTGGGGATTGGATGGAACTCAGGATTATCATCAGTATCAGCAAAGGAGGTCAGATTGAATCCGATTTCAGAAGAAAAACAGAAGATCAGACAGCTTTTTGATTCCCAGATGCTGGCTGTGCTGGCAACAGATGACGGAAAATTTCCCTATGCCAGTCTGGTGGCTTTTTCCTGCACACAGGATTTGAAATTTCTGCTTTTTGCCACCGACCGCTTTACCCGGAAATACAAAAACATGGAAAAAAATCCCCATGTGTCCCTGCTCATTGACAACCGGGGCAATCATCCATCGGATTTTGAAAATGCCATTGCCGTAACCGCAGTGGGAAAGGCCGGGGATGTGGGAGAGGATGAAAAAGCGGAAATGCGGAAAATTTTTCTGTCCAAACATCCCCGGCTCAAAGATTTTGTGAATGCTCTGAACACTGTTCTTGTGAAAGTGGAAACTGATTTTTACTATCCGGTCTCCGGTTTTCAGCAGGTGCAGGAAATTTCCATGAAAGAGTGAAAAAGTACAGGTTTCACATTTCAAGTTTCAAACAGCAAAGGAGTTGTGATGCAAAAACAGTATTTCGGATTTTTCACACGGATCATCGCAGCAATTGCGGTGGTCTTTACATTTTCCTGCACCTCGTTCACCGGTCAGGAACAGTCCGGCAGGGTTTTGGAGGCAAAGAATGCGGGAATTCAGAAAACCCCTGCCGCTTCCGCAGACTGGCCCCATGAAAACAGTGATCTGCAACCGGATCCTGCTCTGATTTTCGGAAAGCTGGAAAACGGACTGCGCTATGTGCTGATGAAAAACAGCACGCCGAGAGATCGGGTGAGTATGCATCTGGTGGTGCAGGCCGGTTCCCTGCATGAAACAGAGGATCAGCGGGGATTCGCGCATTTTCTGGAGCATATGCTTTTTAACGGATCTGAACATTTCAGGCCGGGTGAACTGGTGAAATATTTCCAGAGCATCGGCATGGCGTTCGGCCCGGAGGTGAATGCGCACACCGGTTTTCGGGAAACCGTGTATGACATTCTTCTGCCCGGAGGGGATGAAAAAGGCCTGAAACAGGGGCTGCTGGTCATGCACGATTATGCTGCCACTGCCCTGCTGCTGGCATCTGAGGTGGAACGGGAACGCAACGTCATTCTCGCGGAAATGCGCTCACGGGATTCCGCAGATTACCGAACCTTTGTGAAGACCATCGGTTTTGAACTGCCGGATACACTGATTTCCCGGCGGCTTCCCATCGGAACAAAGGAAACATTGCAGAAAGCCGGACGGGAATCTCTGAAAGGATATTACAATACCTGGTACCGGCCTGAAAAGATAATTCTGGTCATGGTCGGGGATTTTGACACAGAATCTGCCCGTTCCCTCATCACGGAGCAGTTTTCACCCCTGCTGCCCAGAGCGCCCGCCAAAGACGAACCGGATCCGGGGCAGATTGATCATACAGGCATTACAGCGTTTTACCATCATGAACCGGAAAAAGGGAATACGGAAATCACCATTCAGATTCTGGAACGGACAGAACCGGATCCGGATTCCCTTGCCCTGGGGAAAAAATATCTCATCCGGGACATGGCCTGCCGGATGGTTCAGAACCGGCTGGAAAGCATGCTCCGCAAACCGGAAACACCATTTACAACTGCCTCAGTTGATTCAGGTTTTTACATGAAGTATTATGAATACGGATTCATCAGTGCAGAGTGCAGCCCGGAAAACTGGGATAAAACGGTCCATACCCTGGATCAGATCCTGAGAACCGCTTTGGAATACGGTTTCAGTTCCGCAGAACTCGACAGGGTGAAAAAAGAGTGGCTGGCAGAACTGGACAAGGCCGTGAAAAACGCGGGAACACGGGAAAGCGGTTTTCTGGCCCGTCAGATTATGAGGAGCCTGAGTGAAAACCGGGTGGTTCAGTCTCCGCAGCAGGAAAAGGATTTGTATGAACCTGTCATAAACGCGCTTGCCTTGGAAGAAGTGAATCAGGCATTTCATGACATCTGGTCACGGGATCACCGCATGATTCTGGTCACGGGCAATGCAGACCTGAAATCCCTGGAAATGCAGCCCGAAGACATGATTCTTTCCGTGTATGAGGAAAGCACGGGGATGCGGGTTTCTGCTCCGGATGAAGAGAAAATTGCAGACTTTCCCTATCTGCCGGAACCGGAATCTCGCGGCAAAACAGTCTTCCGAAATGACATTACGGATCAGGGAATTGTGCAAATCACATTTGAAAACGGCTTCCGGCTGAATCTGAAACAGACGGATTTCACAGACAATGAAGTCCTTGCCAGACTCACTTTCGGTTCAGGCCAGTCTTCGGAACCTGGGGACAAACCCGGTCTGGGAATGCTCAGCCATGCCCTGATCAATGAAAGCGGCTTGGGTGCGCTGACATCGGATGAACTGGAACGCTCACTGGCCGGGAAAAACACGCGTGTGCGCTTTGCTGTCAGTCAGGAATATTTTTCCTTTGATGCCAAAAGCGTTTCCGGAGAAAGCGAACTCCTGTTCCAGCTTTTGTACGCATTTGTGAAGGATACGGGATTCCGGGAAGATGCGTATGCGCTGACAATGGAAAGAATCGCGCAGAAATATCAGGAACTCTCCCGCACGGTGGACGGCGCCATGCCCCTTTTCGGAAACCGTTTTCTGGCACGCGGGGACAGCCGTTTCGGAATGCCGGAATATGATCAGTTCAGAAAACTCAAACCTGCGGATGTGCAGGCATGGATTCTGGGGGCATTCGCGGAAAGACCGTATGAACTGTCTGTTGTGGGAGATTTTGATCCGGATGCCGTGACTGCTCTGGCCGCGAAATATTTCGGAACGTCTGATCCGAAATCCGGAAAATCCATACCGGAAAGAATCGATCCCCCCGGTTTTCCCGCAGGAAAATCTTTGCAAATCCCTGTGCAGAGCAATATTCCCAAAGCAATGGTCAGGGTGACATATCCCACAGATGATATGTGGGATATTGGCCGCACCCGCCGTTTGTCCATTCTGGCCAGGGTGTATTCTGACAGACTCCGGGAGGTCATCCGTGAGAAACTGGGTGCGGCCTATTCCCCCTATGCCTATAACGAACCTTCCCGTGCCTATTCCGGATACGGGGTGTTTCATGCTGTGATTACGGTCAATCCCGATGATGCCCAAAAAGTGGTAATGGAACTGAAAAATATTGCCGCAGATATGGCGGAAAAGGGAATCACCGCGGATGAACTGCAGCGGGCTGTGGAACCTGCTCTTACGGGCATCAAGGACATGCGCCGGGAAAACACCTACTGGCTGAACACAGTGCTTACAGATTCAGCCCGGCATCCGGAGCAGACTGACTGGAGCCGCACCATTGCCGCGGATTATGCATCCATCAGCGTGGCGGATATTGCGGAAATGGCCCGGAAGTATCTGAACAATGAAAAAGCGGCTGTGATTGTTGCCAGCCCCGCGGATGCGGGTTTGGACAAAACTCCGGAAAAGCGGAAGTAATTGGAAATGATACGCCGTTTTCCTGTGGAGGAGCTCAAACCGGGACAGACGGAAATCCGTCTGTCCGGTCCGGATGCCAGACACCTGAAACATGTGCTGCGTTTAAAACCCGGAACCCTTATCCGGGTGTTTGACGGAAAAGGCAGGGAATCTGATGCCCGGATAATTGATACAGATGCAGAAGAAGTGCAGGCTGTTCTCATCCGGGAACCTGAATCCTCCATTGCCTCGCTGGTTGAATCCCCGGTTCACATCACCATCGCACAGGCTTTTCTCAAAGAAAAGAAAATGGATGATCTGATTCGTCCCATGACCGAACTGGGGATAAACCGATGGATTCCCTTTATTGCCCAGCGCTCTGTTGCCCGTCCGGACAGAAAACGCATGGAAAGCAGAAAAGAACGCTGGGAAAAGATCGCGCTTGAATCCCTGAAGCAGTGCAGACGCACACAGGTTCCGCAAATCACAGACACAGTTTCCTTTGCGGAGATGGTGGACAGGGGAAGGGATTGTGATCTGCGGCTGATTTTCTGGGAAAGCACGGCAGATCCGGAATATGCCGGAAATGCCTTTGTATTTGAGAAAACCCAGGAGTATACCAGTGTTTTTGCTGCTATCGGCCCGGAAGGGGGATTCAGCCCGGAAGAAATTGATCTTGCTGTAAAAGCCGGATTTCAGACCGCCGGGCTGGGGCCGAGGATTCTGCGAGCGGAAACCGCCACCCTTGCGGTCTGCACCCTGCTGCAGCACTGTTTCGGGGATATTGGATGATACCAAACCGCCATTGCCTTGATCCGATGCTGTCAGTCATTCCGGCTTTCTGCAGGGGAACGCCGTCCGGACTCTCTGTGTCCGACATTGGACAAAACCAATGGCGAACCGGTATGAAATCCGAAATTTCTATTCAAAAACCAGCAGGTTCCGCAAATCCCGAATCCGATCCCGCAGTTGGGCTGCCTTTTCAAATGCCAAATCCTTTGCTGCGGCTTTCATTTCCTTTTCCAGTTGCGCGATCATTTTCTCCAGTTTGTCCGGTGAACCATATTCTGTAACAGCTTCTGCCACTTTTGAGTGGGCAGTCTCCTGATTCTGATATACGAAATCAAAAGTCTGCGCAACATTCTTCCGTATGGTGGTGGGTGTGATTCCGTGCTGCCGGTTATACGCTTCCTGAATTTTTCTGCGGCGTCCGGTTTCCTCCAAAGCCTTTTGCATGGACGGTGTGACGGTATCCGCATACAGGATGACTTTTCCGCTGACATTGCGCGCAGCTCTGCCGCAGGTCTGAATCAGGGAACGCGCGGAGCGCAGAAAACCCTCCTTGTCCGCATCCAGAACGGCCACCAATGACACTTCCGGCAGATCCAGTCCTTCCCGCAGCAGATTGATGCCAATGAGCACATCAAATTTTCCCATGCGCAGATCACGGATAATTTCCATGCGTTCCAGGGTGTTGACATCCGCGTGGAGATACTGCACTGCAATGCCCAGTTCTGAATAATATTCACACAGATCTTCGGCCATGCGCTTGGTCAGGGTGGTGACAAGCACCCTTTCATTTCTTTGGATGCGCTGCTGAATCTCATCATACAGATCATCCACCTGATGTTCGGCTTTGCGCACTTCGATTTCCGGATCGATCAGGCCTGTGGGACGCACAATCAGTTCTGTGATTGCCTCCCTTGCCTGTTCCAGTTCCCAGTCCGCGGGTGTGGCTGAGACATACACTGTCTGCCCCACCCGTTGGAGAAATTCCTCAAATTTCAGGGGCCGGTTGTCCAAAGCTGATGGCAGGCGGAATCCGTAATGCACCAGGGTTTTCTTGCGGGAGTGATCCCCGTTGTACATGCCCCGGATCTGCGGCACCGCGATATGGCTTTCATCAATGAACAGGAGAAAATCTTTGGGAAAATAATCCAGCAGAGTCGGCGGCGGCTCACCGGGTCTTCTTCCGGTCAGATGCCGGGAATAATTCTCAATACCACTGCAGTAGCCCATTTCCAGCATCATTTCCAGATCAAAATTGGTGCGCTCCTCAATGCGCTGGGCCTCGATCAGCCGGTTTTCCGCGCGGAAAAACGCCATTCTTTCTTTGAGTTCGGCCTTTACGGTTTCCACAGCCTTTTCCAGCGTGCTTTTGGCTGTTACATAATGGCTGGCCGGAAACAGGGTCAGATGCTTCAGTCTTTGGATGACTGTGCCCCGCAGCGGATCAATTTCCGCAATGCTTTCAATCTCGTCTCCGAAAAATTCAATGTGCAGGGCTTTATCCTCCTCATAGGCCGGAAAGATTTCCACCCGATCCCCCCGCACCCGGAACACACCCCGGTGAAAATCCAGATCATTGCGCTCATACTGCATCTCCACAAATTTGGACAGAACAGCATCCCGGTTCCGCTCAGTTCCGCTTTCCAGATCCAGGCGCATTCCCAGATAATCTTCGGGCGCTCCCAGACCGAAAATGCAGGAGACACTTGCCACCGCAATCACATCCCTGCGGGACAGGACGGAACGGGTGGCTGAGTGCCGGAGTTTGTCAATCATCTCGTTGATGGCCGAATCCTTCTGGATATAGGTGTCTGTGCCGGGAATATAGGCTTCGGGCTGGTAGTAGTCGTAATAACTGACAAAATACTCCACAGCATTTTTCGGGAACAGTCCTTTGAACTCATTGAAAAGCTGGGCTGCCAGGGTTTTGTTGGGGGCCATGATCAGGGCAGGTCTTTCCAAACGGCTGATGATGTGGGCCATGGTAAAGGTTTTGCCTGATCCGGTCACACCCAGCATCACACTGTGCGGTTTTCCGGAAGAGATGTGGCCGGTCAGTTCCGTGATGGCTTTGGGCTGATCTCCTGCGGGGGTGAATTCTGAGACAAGGGTAAACAAAGACATGGATTCAGTTTTCCTCTGTGAGAATCATGCCCTCACCGGGCCAGATTTTTTTTTCCGATTGCGGAGTGGGATTCTGCACCTCAGGCCAGTGTCCGGGCTGCGGTTCCGGGCCTTCCAATGCCGCCGGTGTCGGTTCCCTGTCCTTCATTCTCGGTTTTGTGCGGATATCCGTGCCCGGAACCTCCGCGCTGAACTCAATGGGGATATTGTTGGGATCAAAGGTGTACAGGGAATGGATAATGCCATGATCCACGATTTCCGACACCCATATATCAGCGGCTGTGAGCCGGTCTTTGAGTTCCCATAGCGCATCCTCATTTTCCACGCCCAGGGCAATATGATCAAAAGCAAAAGGTCCTTTTGCCGGAAATCCGTGATCCTTTTCAGGCAGAGGCTGGACCCCGGGCCATTCAAAGAATGCGATCATGTCTGTTGGGGATATTTCAAAAAAATACTGACGGTAGCCGGGACGTCCCAGCCCGGCCACCAGGCGCATTTCCAAAAGATCCCGCCAGAAACGGATGGTGAGATCCATATCGCGGGTGACCATGGCCAGATGATGGATACCGGTATATTTTCCCATAAAAATTTTCTGAAATCCCTGATTCAGGAGGACTGAAGGGAAATAATCAGCGGAACCGCATGAAGTGAATGTGAAATTTCACGGGTGACTCCCACCCGCCACGCTGCACATCTGCCATTGCCGGTCAGAAGCCGGTCAATTTCCTGAACAAGCCCCCGGACATTGATAACAGGATGACGGGAAAAGACCTGGGGGAGTCCGTAAGTGAGATTGCAGGCCAGACATTTTCCGGGCCGCTGCTTCAACTGGAATTCAAATACCAGTTCCTTTTTGTCCGGTGCGTGTCCTTTATAGTGCAGACGGATATCATAGGCCCCGTCTTTTGCATCCCCGTAAAGGGCATCGAAAAAACGGTCAGCCCGGTCCGGAGGAAATATTTTTTCCAGGGTATCAGGGGTAAACAGATCACACAGGGGGTCAGTCTTCATGGATTTTCCTCCGAAAAACGCTCAGTTGTCCGCTTTCTACATGCAAAACAGACAGGAAAAAAAGTTTCCAGCAGTTTTGTCTCCAGCCTGCTGATTTGAAGTTTTCAGAGGAATTTTACACCAGTTCATCCATGACGTCAAATATAAAAGGGCGGATACTCCCGCGGAAGGGAAAAAAAGCGCCTTCCGTTTCTGAGGCAGAAGGCGCTGCTGTCAGGTGTTCATGGAATGGGGGTCATCCCGTTTCCGCTGTACATATTCTCTGTATGGATACTTAGGGAACTCCCAAGAAATAAAATACCCGTTTTTTATTGGAAATCTTTAGGGGCGACCGGCCGGTCGCCCCTACAATGGGCAGATTATTTTTTGGAAAATTCCTTATCTTTTACCAGCTTCTTCTGCCGGTACACTGACAGGCACACCTTCATAGGGGGTCCTTCGCAGGGTTCTGGTTTTCTGCACATCTCTCATCCGTTTCAGAATTTCGATGCTTTCTTTCTGTCCCTGGTACAGGCGGCACATTTCCAGAGCCATACCTGCAAACTGCGCCAGGGCCTGAACAAAGTTGACGTCATCCAGGGTAAATTCCCAGGGCTCTGCCGTGTAGACACGCATGGCTCCGAGGAGCTTTCCCCGGCCAATGATGGGCACGGAGAGAATTGAGGCAATGCCCTCTTTTTTTGCAGCCTCAGGGTATTGAATTCTGGGATCATCCGTTACATCAAAAATTCCAACCGGGCCATCCTGCAACGACTGGGCAATGGATTTCATCGCGCTGACCGGTCCCTTGTTGATGTATTCGTCGCTCAGTCCAAAGGAAGCCGCAATTTCGAGTTCATCTGTTTTGCGGTTGATAAGGAACAGGGCGCATCCTTTGACATCCAGTGCCGTTTTGATGCTTTCCACTGTCAGCAGCACCACTTCCTCCGGATCTCTGGAATGGGAAATGGCTTTGGAAATTTTGATAAAAGTTTCATAATTGATCAGCTGTCTTTTCATAACATCCTCCTCTGCATAACGGGTTGGTGATTCTCAGGAAGAAATTTCAGCAGGCCGGACAGGTGCGGCGTCGCGGAATATGGGGACTGCCGAAAGCATTTTCCGTAACTGCGCAGGTGACGGACAGAAAATCTTGCGCTTCCGGCGGTTCCAGTGACGACTGCCGGAAGCTTTGTGGGCAGAGTTTCAGTTTCATGAAAACCTCCTTTATCCAAAGGTTGATTTCTGAAATCCGGATGAAGTTGAGTTATAATAAAAAAAAATATGAAATTCAAGCAAAAAAATACAGTTCATTATTAAAACACTGTTCATAACTGTTTTTTTTCTGTCCCAGATCCGGGATTTCATGAACATATCCGCAGGATCAGAATGGTCATATATACTTACAGACAAACAATTTCAGAAAGTTATGCTCATAATCATGGCGTCCTCCACCCACTCTGATGCGGCTCTGCCATACCCGGTTTTTCAGAAATTTCAGAAAAATGCTGATAAATTTTCCGAATTTATAAAAATATTTTGACAGTCTGTCTTCTTTTCAGTAAAAAGAATATCTCAGGCCTGTATCAGGCGGGAGGCTGCATCGGAGGGCGGTCTTCTGTATGGGGACAGGCACGGGAAAAGCAAAGGATTCTTTTGGCACAGGTATCTGAAAACAAATCCGAATATGTATTTTGCACTTCCCATGCGCTGCGGCAGAAGACTGCAGGCGGTGCTGACCAGCGTTATGGTTAATGGTACAGGCTGCAATGGCGGGTCAGAATATGCGTCGGGCTTGAGGCCGGTGTGAATTTCTGTTATACAGGGTTTCGGAAAATGTTTTTCGCTGATGCACCGGCCCACGATGCTTTGTGGGAAACAGATTTCTCTGACTGTCCGGTGAAATTGTTTTCCTGTGTCCTGTATAATGTGCGGATGCTGTTATAATGTGCGGATGCTGTTTTTTTGGCTGCACGGCATCCTGTCGGAGATGAATATTATCATGGCGGGGAGGGTTTGATTTTGGCGTTCGTCAATCTGAAGAATAAAGAGGTCCAGGCAAAGGTTGTGTTCTACGGTCCCGGAAGAGGTGGGAAGACAACCAATCTGGAATATATTTACAGTAAATTCCGGGATCGAATCAAATCGGATATGGTCAGCATCAAAACCCATGGCGACCGAACGCTTTTTTTTGACTTTCTTCCTTTTGACATCGGAAAAATTATGGAATATGATGTCAAGATACAGTTGTACACGGTACCCGGGCAGGTGAAATACAATGCCACACGGCGGCTGGTGCTCAAAGGTGTTGACGGGATGGTGTTTGTTGCGGATTCCATGGTGAAACAGCGGGAAAAAAATCTTCTGTCCCTGAAAAACCTTCAGGAAAATCTTGCTGTTTACAAAAAGAGCATTTTCAAAATTCCCCTGGTGCTGCAATACAACAAGAGGGATCTTGCAAAAGAGGGGATTCCCATTATGTCCATGGAGCAGATGGAGAAGGATCTCAACAGTCAGTTGAAAGTTCCCTCCTTCGGGGCCAGTGCACTGTCCGGTGACAATGTTATCCCCACCCTGAAGAAAATAATATCACTAACAATGGCTTCCTTGCAAAAGGTACTGAAATAGGAGGACAGGCAATTGGCAACCGATTATGATGATGACATCACTTATACCGAATATACGCTGAGTCAGGAACAGCTGGAGAAGATCGAGCAGATTCTCATGGAGGATCTGGTGGCAAGCGGGGTTCACAGCGTTCTGCTGATTGATATGGCGGGAAATATCATTGCAAAGGGGGACAACGGACAGTGTGAGCATGATGTTTACTCCCTGGCAGCCCTGGCATCCGCAAATTTTGCGGCGGTGGACACCATGGCCAAAATCGTGGGGGAAGATGAGTTCTCGCTGCTTTTTCACAAAGGGGAGAAAGAAAGCATCCATTTCAGCAAGGTGCAGAGCGAATTTCTGCTCATTTCCATATTTGGAAAACAGGTGTCCCTGGGCCTGCTCCGTCTGAAGGTTGCGGAAGCGATAGAGAAAATCAAAGAGGTATGGAAGCACTGATGTCCGCTGTTTCTCCGCTTTTATTTGTTTCTTTTCATATAAGCAGATGAGAATCATGGTTTGAATTCAGCAAGATAAAATCAGCCGATTGCAAAAGCGGTTCAGTTTCAGGATATCCTGTTCTTGCTGATTTCGGATTTTTTGACCCTTAATTGGCACAGGCAACTGAAAAGGGAGGATCGACAATTGGGCTCCAAAAAAGGAAACGTCATTACCGAACAGGTGGACAGCCGTCTGGATGACCTGTTCGGTTCGGATGATGGCGGACAGAGTGCCGGATCGGATCCTGACGGCATATCGGATGAGGGAAGCGGACAGCCGGTTGCTGAAATGGATAACCGCCTCGACAATTTTTTTGAAAAAGAGGCCAAACCGGAGGGAAAAAAAATTATTGACCCCAAAAAAATCGAAAATTCCATGATAAAAGATTTAAAATCGGTAATTCTTTCCCTGGAATGGGAAATCACAGATCAGGTCATGCAGAAACTGGGGGAGGAGATCCGCAAACTGGAAAGCAAATGCAAAGACGACAAGATTGTCGTGGCGTTTCTCCAACTGCTTGGATCTCTGGGGAAGTATATCCGCAAAAAACGGGCTGATGCGCATCCCGATTCCATCCGGCTGCTCAATTCCGTCTATGAAAACCTTGAGAATGTGATGCTTTCCGATGATCTGAGCGAAGCGGAAAAGCGAAAGATGCTCGTCACCCAGGTCAGCAAATACAAAAAGCTCAAGGACGAGATTATCGTCACCAAATCTTCGGAACCGGCGCGAACAGAATCCAAACCATCCGTTATCGGAGAGGATGCAGAAGAAGAGCCGGGAGCCGAAGCGCCGGTCAGAGAATCGGATTACAGACCGGCTGAGGAACAGCATGCGGAAAGCGTGCAGATTTCCGGAGAGACGGCAGATACGCCGATTGATATTGCCGGTCCGGAGCAGATTCAGTCTGTTCTTCTGGCCATGGAAAATATCCGGAAAACCATCCAGTCTGAATTCAGGGCATTAAGAGAGGACCTGCGGCTGCTGAGAAAATAGTGACTGTCTGAAAGAACATGCAGGGATTGTGATCAATGATTGTTTTTTGTGAGGATTGCGGGGAAAGAAATATTGTCGATCCGGAAGAGGTGGCAAAAACGGGAAAACCGCCCAGATGCCGGTCATGCAGTGATATACTCAGAATTTCGGTGCCGGATCAGCCCAATGAATCCCCCGGCAAAACCATCCAGACTGTGGCAGACTCGCCTGTATCACTGGAACTTCGGTATGGCAATACAGTATTGGAAATCAGTCAGACCCGTCCGTCTGTCACCATGGGCCGACAGGAACACAATGATCTGGAGGTCATTGATACACGGGTATCCCGTTCTCATGCGCGTATTGAATACCGCAATGGCAAATTTGTGCTTATTGACCACAGCACCAATGGCACGTTTATGATGACAGACGAGGGAAAAGGTGCCAATCTCAAACGGAGTGAAACTGTTCTGAAAGGCAGTGGGATTATTACACTGGGCAGAAAGGTGTCGCCTGACTCTCCCAAGGCCATCCGCTTTTCTCTGAAGACTGCCTGAAAGCAGAAATTCCGCAGTGCACTGACTGAAAAACCGTTTACGGATTTCCGTAACCGGTTTTTTTATGTATTTCAAATGAGTTGGACATAACCAGACGGGTTCTCCCTTTGCAAAGAATCCGCATCCTCATTATACCGATTCCCCATTGAAAATATACTTTGTTCAGATTGTCAATACCGCCAAATCAGGCGGAAAATGACCAGTCGGAGTCCCTGACTGAAAAGTTTGGGATGCCTGCATTTTCTGCCGGACTTTCAGTATGGCACTCCTCTGTCCCGCTGAAAAGGAAAGCATTGCACCAAATCAATGAAGAATCAGTACAGGAGGAATTTTCAGGCGGCTCTTCAGAAATTTCCCTGCCCGGCTTTACAAAATCGGGGATAAAACTCTCTGATTTTGCATATTGAATTTTTTATGCCGAACTCAGTTTTTTTACCTCAGGATTTGTATGAAACCTGATTTTCAGGTTTCACAGAATTCGCAGGAGGAAAAAAATCAAGAAAGTTCTTTTGTCCTGCGAATTATGGTTCAGACAGGTTTCAGGCAGAGAAGCGCCTCACCGGATCAGCATCCATCAGCATCCGGCCTGGTTCCGGATCAGCAGGGTAGCCGGATCCAGAACCAGTTCCGGGCTTCCTCCCTCAGGGCCCCCTTTGACTGCACGGACATAAATATCCTTTCCCTCCGACTGCAGTTGCAGCACCACCTGGAAATAAGGGGCCGCATAGCCCAAAGACTGCGGAAACCCATCGGGGCCAGCCGGCTCATCCCGATGGATTCCCATTGTAAACCATATTCCGGTCCCAATATCCTTTGCCATCTGCTTCAGTCCGGAAAGTGTGTTTTCCACATTATCCCCAAAGCGCAGTCCGTCAATCACTATCAGGCGGGGGAAAAAGATTCCCTGTTCGGTGAGGTCCGTAAGACGTTCCTGCAGACGGGCCACATTGAAGGCCTCTGCCTTGAAGGTCATGATGAAGCGGTTGGGCAGTATGGCATCCCAGAAAGGATCCAGATGCCTGATCTTGCATTGAAATGCAAGATTGCGAAATACTTCCTCATACCACAGGCACACCTTTTCCACGGGTTCGCTGAGGCTGATGTGCAGCACATTGCGGTTTCTGAGCATTTTGTCCAGAGACAACTGAACCAGAAAGGCTGTCTTGCCCACGCCGGCCCGGGCCATGAGAGCGCCGAAATCGCCGGGCTCCAGAATGTCTTCCTTTTCATATCCCATCAGGGTCAGGGGATTTTTGCGGATAATGTCATTTTTCTGCATTGTGAAATTCCTTTTCATAAATATGATTTTGGCCGGGGTTGAAAACAGCTTCTGTTTATGCCGCATGTTTATGCTTCTTCTCTTCTGCGGCTTTTTTCTTCAGTTCCTCGGCAATCCCCTGCGGAACCTGTTTGTAGGTGGAAAATTCCATGGTGAACTGGGCCTTTCCCTGTGTGGAGGAACGCAGCACAGTGGAATATCCGAACATTTCAGCCAGAGGAACCTGGGCTTCAATCACGCACATGGGCCCCTCATCCTGAGAACCCAGGATCAGACCTCGGCGCTGGTTCAGCAACCCCATGACCGAACCCTGGAACTCGGACGGTGTTTCCACCACCACCTTCATGATGGGTTCCAGAATAACAGGCGCGGACTTGGCATATCCTTCCAGAAAGGCCCCGCGCGCGGCTGCCTGAAAAGCCATATCTGATGAATCCACCGAATGGGAAGCGCCATCATTGATCACGATCTTGACGCCGGTGACAGGAAATTCCATGCTTGGCCCCTTTGCCAGACAGGCCCGGAATCCCTTTTCACAGGCCGGAATGTACTGGGTGGGAATGGAACCGCCCGTGACCTGGTTGTCAAACACAAAATCCTCATCCGGAACAGGTTCGATCCACCCGGCCACCCGGCCATACTGACCTGAACCGCCGGTCTGTTTTTTGTGAGTGTAATTGAAATCCGCCCTGCGGGTGATGGTTTCCCGGTAGGCCACACGGGGCTGTCCCACATTGACTTCCGCATTGTACTCCCGGCGCATCCGCTCCACATACACATCCAGATGCAGTTCTCCCATGCCGGAAATGATGGTGTCGCCGGTTTCCTCATCCACAAAGGTTTTGAAGGTGGGGTCTTCCTTGGCAAAACGGTTGAGGGCCTTGGACATGTTGATCTGAGATTTGTTGTCTTTGGGCACAATGGCCAGGGAGATGACCGGCGCAGGGACAAACATGGAGGTCATGGTCAGGCTCAGTCCCGGAGAGGTGAAGGTGTCGCCTGATGCACAGTCAATGCCGAAAAGTGCGCCGATATATCCGGCCGGAATGGACTCAATATCCTCCATCTGATTGGCATGCATCCGCACCACCCGGCCAATCTTGACTTTTTTGCCGGTGCGCACATTGATCACTGTGTCGCCTTTGGCCATATTTCCCTGATAAACGCGAATGTAGGTAAGCTGACCGTACTGGCCGTCCTCCAGTTTGAAGGCCAGCGCGACCGTGGGTTTTTTGACATCACTTTCGAGCAGTACACGGGCTTCCTCCTGCTCCATATCCAGCGCCTCATTTTCCACATCGGACGGACAGGGAAGCAGCCGGTTGACGGCATCCAGCAGAGGCTGAATTCCTTTGTTTTTATAAGCTGAACCCATAAAAACCGGTGTCAGCTTCCGGGCCAGGACTCCCTGACGGATGGCATCCAGAAGAAGCTGATCCGGGATTTCCTTTTCCTCCAGCACCAGTTCGGTCAGTTCATCCGAAAACATGGAGGCTGTGTCAATCATTTTTTCCCGTTTTTCTTTGGCATCAGCCATAAATTCTGCCGGGATTTCCTCCACTCGCACATTTTCACCGTTTTCCCCGTCAAAGTACAGGGCCTTCATGGTGACCAAATCCGCGACACCCTGAAAATTTGTTTCCAGACCAATGGAAATCTGCATGGCCACAGAATTGTGTCCCAGTTTTTCCCGAAGCTGTTCCACGACACGGAAGGGATTGGCTCCGCTCCGGTCACATTTGTTGACAAATGCAATGCAGGGAACCTTGTAGCGTTTCATCTGCTGATCAACCGTAATGGACTGGGACTGAACCCCGCCCACAGAGCAAAGCACCAGAATGGCACCGTCGAGAACCCGGAGCGAACGTTCCACCTCTATGGTGAAATCCACATGGCCTGGAGTGTCTATGATATTGATTTCGTGATTTTTCCATTCACAGAAGGTGGCTGCGGACGCGATGGTGATGCCCCGCTCCTTTTCCAGTTCCATGGAATCCATGGTCGCACCCACGCCGTCTTTTCCCTTTACGTCGTGAATCGCATGAATCCGCTTGGTATAAAAAAGGATGCGCTCGGTCAGCGTGGTTTTTCCCGAATCAATATGTGCGCTGATGCCGATATTTCTGACTTTTGCAATGTCGCTTTTCATTGTTTCTGTTCCTTTAATAAAAATATGTGCTACTCTGCTTTTGCGAAAATAAAAAATCCCTCGCATTTGGGAGTTTCCAGATGGGGGGATTCAGCGGTTAAACGGTTTCCGGTTCGCTTGGCGGTACCCGGATACCATCTCACAGGATGATTCTGCAATTCAGGCAATCTGTATCAGTTATTTCATTCCCGCTCCTGTTTCTGAATTGTCCGCAAAACGTAAAAAGCCCCCGCAATGGCCTGATGCTCTTAACGGATAAAAAATCCTGTCTTTCTATACTGTCTCTGTATGATTGTCAAGAAATATTTTTTGCAAATGCCGCTGCAGGAATCCGGAAACGTAAGTGAACGGTTTCTGTGCCAGAGTCGCCGGAACCTCTTCACAGTCGCTGATTTGATTGACTGATTATTCGATCTTTTCTCTGGAGACCGGAAATTTCACGGTGGTTCCAAAGAAGACGGAATGGGATTCATCTCCGGTTTCCATGGTGATTTTTATGGCTGAAGGTGTGGCATATTTGAATTCCTGGGATTCGGAATCCCAGTTGTCATGTTCCCTGCCTTCCTCATCATAATAAGTGAATTTCAGGGACTTGACCTTGTCGCACAGAACCGGATCTGCGGTTTTTTCCTTAAATTGCGCGGGGAATTTGGGATAAGGCGGAAGACTGTCCGCCCGTTTCAGCACATAGCGGTCATCATGGGTATGGCTGACATAATACACAATCTCTGCTATACCGCTGCGCGTGTCACTGGTCAGGGACATATGGGCAGAAGAGGCAAAGCGGAAACGGGAGAAACTTCCGCTTCCGGTGTAGGAAGCATCGCCGACCATGCGCCAGGGGTCAGGGTCAGAATCAAATTTGGGTTTGGCATATCCGGGCGGAAGAGACACATACGCGGATTTCAGGTCTTCCGTCATACGGCCCAGGCAGTTGCTCATCATTTGACAGACGTCAATGCCTTCCTGAATGGCCCCGGTTTTGGAAAACACGGCCTGGTATGATCCGAAAATGGTTGTCACGACTATGGCAAAAATAAAAAGAGAGATCAGAATCTCAAACAGGGTGAATCCGCAACCGTTTCTGAGCGGATTTCCCGCGCCATGCACTTGCCTTTTCATCTCCCTCTCCATTCCATCTGAAATCAATTGCAGATTAACCTTTGTGAGGCTTTGTGGCTTTTTGCGTCTTTGTGGCAGAAAAAAGAGGCGCTTCAAGGATTTTTTTGCGGGAAATTTTTCCGGCTCCCTGCTTTCGCAGGCATGACGTCATTCCCGCGAAAGCCGGAATCCGGTGTTTCCGCAAAACAGATTGAAGAACCAAAAAAGATTCCCTCTGCGGTTTTTGATGAAAAATTTTTTTTCATATCTCATTTTTCTTCCGGTATCAGCCGGTAGGTCCGAAAACTGTAGTTGAACTCACCCTCATTGAGGGTGACACTCACATCAATGCGTTTGAGATCTTTGGCAGCCTCCTCCAGTTTTTCAGATTCCACATCCTCCACTTTGACTGTCCAGGCATAACCGGGAAATTCCTCACCATAATTCCCGGAAGAATTCCCCTGAAACTCATCCGGCTTTGTCTCCAGTTCTGAAATGGTGCGCTGGGCCAGCAGGGGCGCGTTGGTGTAAAATCTGACGGATCCGCTCATGGAGATGGTCTGGGAGTGCAGCTGATATACGGCGGTGAGCACGATGGCCATAAGGGAAACCGCGGCCATGACCTCCAGCAGGGTGAATCCTTTGTTTTCAGTCTTTAAATCCCACATATTCATCATATATTGCAATATTGGGAAGAAAAGGCTCGATGATCAGAGATTTTCTGTCCCCGTCACTGTTTTCCAGATGAATGATCACTTTGTCCGAATATCCTTTGGGGGAAAAACGGATTCTGGCTTCTCCGTAGGAAATCCGTTCCCCATCCGGATATTCCACATCCATCACATCCACATCCTCAGGAAATTCATCGCCGCTTTCGGAAGCTGCCTCGGCATCTTCTTCAGACATGGTTTCATTTGTAACCCACATCCTTCTGCTGTCCGGGCTGATGTGCAGAATCTGCACAGTCCTGCTTCGGACGGCAGCCTGCCGAAGCTGCTGCACCTGCATGATAATCCGGCGGCTCAGTTTCCGGGTTCCGTCTGTCAGAACCGAACTCTGAAAACGGGGAAGGGCGAAGGAAAGCATGACGCCGATGAGGGCAATGACGACAATGAGTTCGACAAGGGTGTAGCCGCGGGAGGAATCCGGTGAAAAATTCCTTTGAAACAAAAGAGTTAATCTATTTCCCAACTGTTGATGTCCTTGTTGAAATCTTCCCCTTCGGGAACACCGTCCGCGCCGTAGGAAATGATATCAAAATCCCCGTGCATTCCCGGACTCAGATACACATAGTCATTTCCCCAGGGGTCTTTGGGCACTTTGTTTTTTTCCAGATAACCGCCCTTGCGCCAGTTCTGGGCAGGCGAGCCGCTGGAAGGCTGTTCCACCAGAGCCTGCAGACCCTGCTCTGTTGTGGGATAGGAACCGTTATCCAGTTTGTACAGTTTCAGCGCTGTTTCCAGACTGGAAATCTGGGTTTTGGCCTTCATCTGCTTTGCCTGATCCGGCCTTTCCATAATACGCGGCACAATCAGCCCGGCCAGAATGCCCAGAATTACGATAACCACCATCAGTTCAATCAGGGTGAAGCCCCGTCTGTCCAACGTCCGTATCAGCAGTTTTCTTTTCATTTCTTCCTCCGTTAAAAAAATAAATAATGATGAATGCTGTTCTCTCTGCCCCTCATTCCTCATTCATCATCAGGATAATCAACGGTCAGGCCGTTATTTTCCTGTTTTCAATTCTGTCCGTAACCTCGCAATTGAACCTGCCTGTTTTTTCAGTTTTCTTTCTGACAAAGCCTTTTCAAGAATCCCCAGATATTCTGTTTCAGGCAACAGATATTCAAACTGGCCGGTTAAATCCCATCTGCCGCAGATATACACACAGTTTTCCGGAATCTCTGATCCAACATGGCATTCAGCCGGATCTTTCGGATAACGCACTTCCCACTTGCCTGAGATTCCGTAACCATGACGCAAAATGGCAAATTCAGCCAGCTGACTCCATGATTTCCAGCGATTCACAACTTTTAAAATGTTTTCTTCCATCTGCGGTGCAAACATAATCATTCTGCATTAAACAGTCAGGATTATTTAATCAGCTCATTCATCTCAAATATGGGAAGGCATATGGACAGCACGATAAAGCCGACTATCGCAGCCATTGCCAGAATCATCAGAGGCTCCAGCAGAGAGGTCAGGCCCACCACTGTTGTTTCCACCTCATTTTCATACACATCCGCGACCTTGTTGAGCATGGGTTCCAGTTCCCCGCTCTGTTCCCCCACCAGGATCATCTGAATGGAAAGCGGGGGAAATACAGAGGTTTCAGACAGGGAAACCCCCAGGCCCTGGCCTTTGCCCACATTTTCAGATGCCTTGCTGATGGCATCGGCCAGGATTACATTTCCCACAATGTTTCTGACAATGTCCAGAGCATTGAGCATGGTGACGCCGTTTTCCAGCAGAGAGCCCAGGGTGCGGGCAAAACGGGCCACAGCCAGTTTTCTGATCAGCCCGCCTGCCAGGGGCAGCCGCAGCATAAGGCGATCCCAGTGATACCTGCCTTTTTCCGTTTTTCTGAACTGTCTCAGGCCGATGACAACTCCGGCAATTCCCGCAAAAAAAGCCCACCAGTAAACCTTGAAAAATTCGCTGATGGCTATAAGAAAACGGGTCGGCGCGGGAAGTGCCTTGTTCATGTCAGAGAAAATCGTGGCAATGCTGGGAACAATAAAGGTCAGCAGAAAAAACAGCACCAGAACCCCGATTACGGCCATCAGCACCGGATAGGCCAGAGCTGATCGAATCCGGCTCCGCAGTGCCTGCTGTTTTTCCGTAATGTCGGCCAGCCGATCCAGCACAATTTCCAAAGTGCCGGAAGATTCCCCGGCCCGAACCATATTGATGAAAAGAGAGGAGAATACCCCCGGAAATTTGGCCAGGGCTGCAGCAAAGGTATTGCCTTCGACAATCGTATCCTTAATCTGGGCCATCACCCGCTTGAAGCTCTGGGGTTTGGTATGGGGAATCAGGGTGTCCAGAGCGGCAACCAGAGGAAAACCGGCACCGGTCAGGGTGGACAACTGTCGGGTCATCAGGGCAACCTCGGCAGGCCGCACACGGGTGAATGACCGGGAAAATCCGGAGAAACGGACACTTTTTTTGGAAGCGGTTTCCTGTGTTTCTTTGATGTCTGTGGGAAAAATCTTTGAGGATCGCAGTTTCTGCCGCGCGGCAAATGCGCTTTCCGCGTCAATAATGCCGGAAACCGACTTTCCTTTGAGATTCAATCCGCTGTATTCGTAAACTGGCATGGTTGTGTTTTACAGTTTTTTCCGATAGGTTGCTGTGTGAACGCCTATCCGTCTGTTTATTGCCAAGAGGCATTGATCACCTGACAAAACAAAATCATACCCTTATTCTGTCCGCTTTTCAAGAGAATTATGGCACAGGTTCGGCACAGTCACCGGTTTTTCCCTTTTGCAAAGGGAGACCGGGAGGATTTTCTGCTCTCATCAGGGAACGCCCAAACAATGAAATCATAACGTTGTGCAGAACCTCAATGCCGCCGGA
This sequence comes from uncultured Desulfobacterales bacterium, assembly GCA_964505535.1. GTDB lineage: Bacteria > Desulfobacterota > Desulfobacteria > Desulfobacterales > Desulfococcaceae > JAABRU01. Next base: position 24,650 of record CAZDIU010000045.1, read on the forward strand.
TTAAGCGGAAAATGACCGATCCGGAGTCCCGGACCGAAAGTATAAAAAAACCTGCTCTTTCTTCCACACTTTCAGTTTGGCACTCCGGACATTTCCTGACCTGACAGCATGGAGGAAGATAGGATAAATATCGTATGAATTCAGCAGCGATTCGGTTTGACATATACGGATTTGATAGTGGGTCAAATCCCTTGATGACGCAGAAAAATTTGTCTCCCCTCCCACCGGGGGAGGGGGGATTGTCAACGGAGTTGACCCACTATCACGGACTTAATGAATGGGATCTGACCTGCGACCCTCTGTGGGTTCCCAAAGCTTCCTGCTGTGGGGGAGGTTGATTGCTTTGCTGCAAACCCTGACCGGACACTGCTGAATGCGGAAAAAAACAGGGTGAGGTTTTTCAGGGATAAGGCATGCAAGCGGTTTATCGCGGAAGAATTCGTGATTTTTTTTTGCAAAAGCATCCTGAGCATTG
>CAZDIU010000046.1:0-24984 GCA_964505535.1 uncultured Desulfobacterales bacterium
GCCCCGCTCCGCGAGATACACCGCCTCCTCCCCGCCCCGTCCGAACACAAAGGGATCTCCGCCTTTGAGACGGGTGACAATGCGCCCGTCTTTTGCCTTTTCCACCAGCAGGGCATTGATGCCATCCTGGGGAAGGGTATGATCCCCGCCTTTTTTGCCCACATAAATGATTTCTGTATGTTCCCGCGCATATTTCAGCAATGCCGGGGCTGCGAGATAATCATAGATAATCACATCCGCGTTTTCAATGCACGCACGGCCTTTGACCGTGATCAGCCCCGGATCTCCGGGGCCTGCGCCTACCAGATATACTTTGCTGTCTGTTTTCATAGAATTAAGGTGTCAGGTTTCGGGTTTCAGTGGTTAAGAGATTGGTGCAAGCTGCGCAAGTATCTCTCTGGCTCCTTTGCCAAGCAGGGTTTGTGCCAGTTGAATGCCGATGTTTTCGGATTCTTCTTTAGGGCCGGAAAGGCTGTCTTTGATTACGGTTTTTCCGTCCAGAGAGGCCACCAATCCGCAAAGGGAAAATCTGTCTCCCTCCAGTTTTCCGTGCGCGGCAATGGGAACCTGACATCCGCCTTCCAGACGGTGCAGAAAAGCCCGTTCACCCAGCACGACTGTGCGGCTTTCTGCATGATCCAGCGCGGTGACAAGCCGCGCAATGTCCGGATCATTTTTCCGGCATTCAATGCACAGCGCTCCCTGTCCCACAGCCGGAAGCATGGTGTCTTCATCCAGATACTGCGTTATCCGATCAGCAAATTCCATGCGCCGAAGCCCGGCTGCTGCCAGAACCACTGCGTCCAGATTGCCGGTTTCCAGTTTTTTCAGCCGTGTGTCCAGATTGCCCCGCAAAGAGACAATTTCCAGATCAGGACGGAGAATTTTCAACTGGGCAGAACGGCGCAGACTGCTGGTTCCCACCCGCGCGCCCTGCGGCAGATCTTCGAGTTTCTCACCGTTTCGGGAGATAAAGGCATCTTTGGGATTTTCCCGCTCCGGAATCGCTCCGATGCAAAGACCGTCCGGTATTTCCGAAGGCATGTCCTTCATGCTGTGAACCGCAATGTCCACCCGCCGATCCAGCAGGGCTTCCTCGATCTCTTTTACAAAAAGTCCCTTGCCGCCCACTTTGGCAAGCGGCACATCCAGAATTTTGTCGCCCTGGGTTTTGATGATCTCCAAATCCACTGTCAGATCGGGAAATCTGTCTGTCAGGGCAGATTTCACCCAGTTGGCCTGCCATAAGGCCAGCAGACTTCCCCGTGTTCCGATTTTTATATGCTGTTTCATAATGGCCCCGTCAATGTCCGCAGCTCGCGCAACTGGATGCGGAACATCCTGAGCAGGAAGATGCGCCTGCTGAGCGGCTTACGGTTTCCCCTCCGCTTCCTTTGGAAAGAAAACCGCAGGCCGACATCATTCTTTTCACATTGCTTCCTTTGCAGACCGGGCATTCCGGTATGTCATCGGAACGGAAAATCAGACATTCAAAATTTTTGTCGCACTGATCACAGTGATATTCATAAATCGGCATTGCTCTGCTCCTGTTTTGCGTTTCATTTTTTCATTCTGCAAAAAATCCAAAAGATCAATTTTTCAATATAGTTTTTCTTTGCCGGAAAAACAAGGCATATTTTGCCTTATTCTGTGCACAAAAGAGGAAATTTTCATCTGCCGTGTTTTCATGCTTTTCTGAAAAGTGTTGAAATATTGCCTCAACTGCTGTAGATTCATCAGATTCAGAAAGATTATCCGGGACAAAAAAACGGATTTTTATCTTTGCACAACTTTGCGCCTTTGTGTCTTTGTGGCAGAAAACAAATGACGCCAGGGCACAAAGACGCAAAGTTTCACAAAGGGCTCTCTGAAATTTTCTGTTGTCTTTGTGAGACGTTGCGCCTTTGTGGCAAATTATAAATGCCGCAAACATCCAAATCATATTTATTATATAAAAAACAATATATTAAATAAATTTCTATAGGAGAGAAACATGAAACTCGGCATTACCGGTCTTCCCGGTTCAGGGAAATCAACAGTGTTTGAGGCCCTGACCCGGAACATCTCAGACACGGGAAGCAAAAACGAAGACCGCATCGGTGTCATAAAAGTTCCGGATTCACGGGTTGAGGTGCTCAGCGGCATGTACAAACCCGCGAAAACCATTTTTGCACAGGTGGAGTATTTTCTGCCCAAAAAAACGGGAGAAAAGAAAAAAGATCAGAATGTCATGACCCCTGTGCGGGACTGTGACGCTCTGATTCATGTGGTGCGCAATTTCGGCGGATACGGCGTGGAACCCCCCACACCGCTTGAGGATTTCCGCACGCTGGATCAGGAACTGGTGCTTGCGGATCTGGTGGTTGCGGAAAAACGTCTGGAACGTATGGAACTGGACAAAAAAAGGGGAAAACAGGTTGACGGAGAGGAACTTTCCCTTTTGCTCCGGTGCAAGGAAAGTCTGGATCAGGAAATTCCTTTGCGCAAACATCCGGAACTGGCATCTGCCCATCAGTTGCGGGGATTTGCCTTTGTTTCCGCGAAACCCATGCTGGTGCTGTTCAACAATGAGGATGACAACGATGCCATGCCGGATGCGGGAGAACTGGCAACTCAGGAAAACTGCATGATTATCCGGGGAAAACTGGAGCAGGAACTGGCCCGGATGACAGACGAAGAGGCGCAGGACTTTCTTTCGGAATTCGGGATCACTGCCTCGGCCACAGATCGGGTGGTCAAGGCATCCTATGAACTCATGGGACTGATGTCCTTTTTCACTGTGGGAGAGGATGAAGTCCGGGCATGGACCATCCGCAGAGGCACGCCTGCTCTCAATGCGGCCGGCGTTATCCATACAGATATACAGAAAGGTTTTATCCGCGCGGAAGTCATTTCCTATAACGATCTGATCGATGCAGGAAGCACACCGGAGGCCAAAAAACGGGGAACCTTCCGTCTGGAGGGAAAAACCTATGAGGTGCAGGACGGGGATATTATCAATTTCCGTTTCAATGTGTAGTGCATTGTCAATTTTGAATCTCTGACCTGCAAAAAACCGGATTTTTCCAAAAAATCCGGTTTTTCTGTGAAGGTGAAATCACAAAATCAAACTTGGCAGATCAGCAGAATCCTCTGCTCATCGGAAAAAAAAAGGAAAACAGAAAGTTCATGAAAACATGCCAGAGGCCGGGAACTTCCCCCAAAACAGGGAATGACAGATTTTGGGAAAAAAAATCCCTGAAGGAAATGACAAAAGAGGAATGGGAACTTCTGTGTGACGGATGTGCGGCCTGCTGTCTGCACAAAGTGGAATATGTGGACACAGGCGAGGTTTTTTATACAGCAGTGGCCTGCCGACTGCTGGATATTGCACAGTGCCGCTGCACAGCCTATGCAGATCGATTTTCACTCATGCCGGACTGCCTGCATCTGACGCCCGAAACTGTAAACCGGTATCGCTGGCTCCCGGAAACCTGCGCATATCGGCTGCTGTCTGAAGGAAAGGATCTGCCGGACTGGCATCCCCTGATCTCCGGAGATCCGGAAAGCGTCCACACGTCCGGCATTTCCCTGCGCGACAGGGCCATCTCTGAGCAGTATGTGAACACTGATGAACTGGAGGCCTATATTCTCAGGGATTCCCCGTTTCTTCGATCTTCCGGATCTCCTCCCAAATCAGGCCGGATTCCTGAAACATTCTGATTTTTTTCAGAAACCCCGGTTTTCTGCACAGCCCCGAAATCCCCCCAAGTGCGCGTACATGAAGAGAAGTCTCATTCCCTGGCACAATCAGAGGGATAACCAGGTCCACCGCTTTCCCGTCCAATGCCTGAAAGGGAATGGGCCGGGCCAGACGGATCAGAAGAAGCCCGATTTCTCCGATTTCCGAAGAAAAAGCATGCGGAATGCCGATGCCGCCCCCGATACCGGTGCTCATGATTTCTTCCCGTGTTTTCAGCGCGGCATACACCCTGTCCGCATCCGTGATCCGGCCCAGACGGACAAAGGTCTGGGCAATGAAACGGAGAACCCCGTCTTTGTCTGCAAGCGGTACATCCAGCAGAATCATATCAGGTGTAAGGATAGGCCATATCTTCATAATCTCAGATTATCAGCCAAAACATGGTTCGTCAACATGATTCGTTCCGGTCAGTGGATCAAAACGACTGATGACACCTGAACACTGACACCTGATTCCTCCGGCATTTTCAGGAAATTTCATTTCCCTGTGCCCCGGAGATTCACAGTTCAAACTTTATCCCCTGGGCCAGGGGGAGTTCCTTTGACCAGTTGATGGTGCAGGTTTGTCGCCGCATATAGGCTTTCCATGCATCAGAACCGGATTCCCTGCCTCCGCCCGTGTCTTTCTCTCCGCCAAAGGCTCCGCCAATCTCCGCGCCGGATGTGCCGATATTGACATTGGCAATGCCGCAGTCACTGCCCGCATGACTGAGAAATCTTTCTGCTTCCCGGATGCTGTCTGTGAAGATGGCCGAGGAAAGTCCCTGGGGAACATCGTTGTGAAAGGCAATGGCCTCATCCAGTTCTTTGTACGGAATAATATACAGAATGGGAGCAAAGGTTTCCTCCCGGACAATGGGCATATTCGCACTGGCAGAGCAGATGCAGGGGGTCACATAGGTTCCTGTGTCACAGATTCCGCCGGAGAGCACCTCGCCGCCGTACAGAATCTTTCCGCCCTGCTTTTTTATCTCTTTCAAAGCCTTCTGCATCATATCCACAGCTTCTCTGTCAATGAGCGGCCCCATGAGCACGCCATCTTCCAGAGGATTGCCAATCTTCACCTGCCCATAGGCGCGAATCAGATTCTGCACCAGTTTTTCCCGCACAGATTCCTGAACGATAATCCTCCGGGTGGTCGTGCATCGCTGTCCCGCAGTGCCCACAGCACCAAAGACAATGGCGCGCACAGCCAGATCCAAATCCGCCTCCGGTGTGACAATGATGCCGTTGTTTCCGCCCAGTTCCAGAATGGTTCTGCCCAGACGTCCAGCCACGGTTCTGGCAATATGATGGCCCATCCGGACGCTTCCTGTGGCGGAAATCAGGGGAACACGCAGATCCTGAATCAGAGGTTCGCCCACTTCCTCCCGTGAACCAATGATCAAACTGAGAATGCCTTCGGGCAGATCATTGTTTTTGAGGACTTTCCAGACGATTTTCATCGCGGCAATGGCAGAAAGGGGAGCTTTGGAAGAAGGTTTCCAGATGACCGTGTTTCCGGCAGCAAGGCAGAGCATGGCATTCCATGCCCATACAGCCACAGGGAAATTGAAGGCAGTAATCACACCCACCGGCCCCAGGGGATGCCACTGCTCATACATCCGGTGATCCGGCCTTTCACTGTGCATCGTCAGGCCGTGGAGCATCCGGGACTGTCCCACGGCAAAATCAGCAATGTCAACAGCTTCCTGCACCTCGCCTTCGCCTTCGGCCCGGATTTTCCCCACCTCCAGACTGATCATTGCACCCAGAGCGGCTTTGTTTTCCCGCAGGGCATTGCCGATCTGTCGGACAATTTCCCCCCGTTTGGGTGCGGGAATTTTCCGCCATTGATGAAACGCATCCAGTGAAGTATGCAGCACCTTTTCATATTCTGCATCAGACGCGCACCGCACCTTTGCGATAAGCTGACCGTCAATGGGTGAAATGCTTTCCAGCACGGGGCCGCTGCATTCCATCACGGAACCTGTGCCAGCACCCTGTTCCATTTTCCTGATTCCCAGTTTTTTCCGAATGCTTTCTTCCATTTTCCCCTTTTCTCCTCATATCTTCCTCTTTCAAATCCGGATGGAACAATAAAAAAAATGGACGGATTAAAGACAGAAATTTCCCTTTTTTCATAACGTCCGCGGCTTTTTTCCTCAGTTTTGAGGAAATCGGCAGGAATTGAATTTTCAACTGTTTTTTTTATTGCTTTTAAGAGGTTCGGCTGATTTTTTTTCACTTTGACAACATAATCATTTCTGGTTTCAGCAATTGTTTTCAAAGTTTTTTTGGCAGTGCAGGGCATCCATGATGGAGAACTGCCCCTTCCAAATCAGGCAGTTGAACAGGTTCTTCAACTGTCGGCATTTCACTGCTTTTTTTGCTGCTGAGTTTTGCGATCCTTATTATCATTATCCGGCCCTGTTTTTGGGCGAATATGCTTACCGGTGAAACAAAATCCTGCCAGGATTTGCTGCAATCTGAAACTGTGGATCTGATGCATTTGCCGTCAACAGAAACCCAGTCGCCCTTTTCAATTGAGACATAATTTTTTGCTCATTTTTCAAATATATGACAGATTTCTTCGAAACTGCTTCTCTGAATGATTTCCCTGAAGGTGACATGTGAAGGCATTTCATTCCGCTTCAAACCGAAACATTTCTGAAATTCATCTTTGCCGGCTTTTGCAAATCCGGCAATTTCCCTGTGACAAATCCGTCCGCAGATTATACTCATTGCAATGACAATCAGCATCGGTGCCGGCGGATAACGTCTGCCTTCCGCACGGCGGAAATCCCTGATTTCAGAAAACAGTTCCATTAAATTCATGTCAGTGTCCCCTTTCTGTTTAATTTGTCTGACAGTGAGTGCAGAAACACAATTTCCGCACTCACGGAAAATTTTCATTCTGCTGCCCAACTACAACAAAACAGGAAATACTTCAACAAAGAACTTAACAGCCCAGCCTCCCACAGGGGGAGGGAAATTTTTAAAGAACTTAACAGCCATGCTCCCACAGGGGCAGGGGAATTTTTTGTTTAAGTCAACAGCATTGCCCCGGTGGGAAAGGAGAGAGTCATCAACCGGTTTGACCCACTACCCATGAATCTTGAATTCAATTCTGTTCTTCCCGCTTTTTTTCACAGAGTACATCAAATTGTCTGCCTCTTTGATCAGTTCATCCAACCCGCAGGGTTTATAACAGGTGACAGCCCCAATGCTGAACGTCACAGACCATCTGCTGTTATTCACAATGACAAGAAGTTCCCTCTGCATCTTGCTCAGTGCTGTCTGGGCATTTTTTTCATTCGTTTCCGGAAACAGGACAGCAAATTCATCCCCCCCAAGCCTTGAAACCATATCTGTTGACCGTATGCTGTCTTTTATGGTTTTGGCAACAGCCTGCAAAAGTTTGTCCCCATGACTGTGCCCGAGCGTGTCGTTCACCTGTTTGAAATTGTCAATGTCTATATACGCAATGGTGAAAGGATGGCCGAATCTGGCAAGTCTGCTGATTTCTGCTGTCGCGATTTCATTGAAATGTCTTCCGTTGTTCACGCCTGTCAGAGAATCGGTTCTTGCAAATGACTGTTCTCTTTCCAGCAGGGTTTTAATGGTTGAAAGGAAAAAAACACCCATCAGAAATATCCCCAGTCGCATAATGCAGTTCCATATGGGAATAGCAAAATGTGAATACGTATGCCCTGAGGACAAATCAGCCAGCAGCCATGTTGCCGCGCTGAAAAAAGCAATAACTGTCCCCTGATTTCCTGTTCCGAACCAGGAGACAAAAAAGACCGGCAGCATGTAAAATATCGAAAACGATATTTCATAGCCAATCTGATGGTCAATGACGCCAAGCAGGATGACCATTGCAACACCAATCACGGATATCAGTGTTTTGGGTATCCTGTCCAGATATTCCAGCAATGTTTTCATGATAAAGTGAGCCTTGCCTTCCGGATCAGGCACTTGGTGAAGAACATCACGGGCCGCCTGTCCACAGCCTTCAGCAGAGAGATCAGGGTTCGCAACATTCCGCAGGCAACAAAATTTCCCATCTCTGCATAAAACAATGAATTTATTTATAACGAATGAAGATCGGGCAAGTCAAGCGGAAAAAATGACTGCCTGAATGAAATATGCAAATACGGCACAGGGAGGCAGGGCTGTTAAGTTCTTCCTCCAGTTTCCCCCTTTTTTAAAGGGGGATTAAGGGGGATTTTCGGACAGTTGAAAGAGAAATCCCCCCTGCCCCCCTTTAAAAAGGGGGGAAATGTGACGCAGTGATTTCAGTCAGTTGTCACAGAACTTAACAGACCTGTCTTTGCAAAAGGGGAAATGTGCAGGAGAATTTAACACCCCTGGGCACAGAGAGGGATGGAAGTCAGTATTCCGGGTATTTGGAACCAATGTCATAAACCAGTCCTTTTGTCCGGATCTGCCCATGATCCGTCCCGGAAACATTTTTATCTTGACAAATGATTTCTTCCATGCCATAGAGAGACAACTTTACCTAACGACCGGTCGGTAAACAGACAGACTCCCATCATGCACTCTGTCATTTCTGACCGGAAAGAATATCAAACGTTTTCATAACATCTGCCATTCCCAAAGGAGGTACTGTGGACTTTGATTTGAATAAAGAACAGGAAATGATCCGCAGGGAAGTCCGGAAATTTGCGGAAAGCGAAATCGCTCCGCTTGCCCTGGAACTGGACGAAAAAGAGGAATTTTCCGTTGAACTGACAAAGAAAATGGGGGAAATCGGTCTGTTCGGCATGTTTGTCCCTGAAGAATACGGCGGACAGGGAATGGATTATATTTCCTATATCATTGCCGTGGAGGAAGTGGCACGGGTGGACGGTTCCCAGGCAGCCACGGTTGCTGCCGGAAACTCCCTGGGCATCGGCCCCCTGTATTATTTTGGCACAGAGGAGCAGAAAAAGAAATATCTGCCCAAGCTGTGCACCGGCGAGGCCCTGTGGGGATTTGGCCTGACAGAACCCACTGCGGGTTCGGACGCGGGCGGGAGCAAGACCACAGCAGTCAAGGACGGCAATGAATGGGTTCTCAACGGGTCCAAAATCTTTATTACCAATGCGGCCTGTGACCTGTCTCTGGGTGTCACGGTGCAGGCCATCACCGGAAAACGCGCCAACGGCAAACCCGAATACACCTGCTTTATTGTGGAGCATGGCATGAAGGGCTTCAAGGCTGTTCCCATGCACAAAAAAATGATGTGGCGCGCGTCCAATACCGCAGAACTCTATTTTGATGATGTGCGCATTCCGGAGAAAAACATTCTGGGCAAACCCGGAGACGGTTTTCACCAGATGCTCAAGACGCTGGACGGAGGACGGCTTTCCATCGGCGCAATGGGACTGGGCGGCGCGCAGGGTGCATATGAAATGGCTCTGAAATACGCGAAAAAACGCGAACAGTTCGGTCAGCCCATCAGCAAATTTCAGGCAGTGGCCTTCAAACTCGCGGACTGCGCGATGGAAATTGAATGCGCGCGCAACCTGCTCTACAAAGCCTGCTGGCTGAAAAACAATCACCGTCCCTTTGAAACCCTTGCGGCAATGGGCAAACTCTACTGCTCGGAACTCATGGGCAGAGTGGCCAACCATGCGGTGCAGATTCACGGCGGTTACGGGCTGATGAAGGAATACAATGTGGAAAGGTTCTACCGGGATCAGAAACTGCTGGACATCGGCGAAGGCACATCCGAAGTGCAGCGGCTTGTGATTTCGCGGTATATCGGCTGTTAGGGAAAAGGGGTTAGGGATTAGGGGTCAGGATTCAGGATTCAGGGATCAGGGGATCAGCATCAGCCCGGCTGATGTATTTTGGCAATCTTCAATCTTAAAACAGGGTGTATCCGAATTTCACCCCAGCCCCTCACCCCCTATCCCCTCAACCCCACTTAAACTTTTGGGAGAAAATTATGAGCGAAAATCTGCTCCTTGCAACCACAGAAAACCAGACGGCCATTCTCACCCTTCACCGTCCTGAGATAATGAATTCCTTCAACTTTGCCCTGCTGCGCGCACTCCGGGATCAGGTGGAGGCGCTGCGCTTCAACACGGATGTCCGCGTCATCATCATCACGGGCGCGGGGGAAAAAGCCTTCTGTGCCGGCGCGGATCTCAAGGAACGTGCCACTCTGACGCCTGTGCAGGTCAAGGAATTCATCTTCACCATCCGCAATCTGTTCACTTCCATTGAACTGCTGCCCAAACCGGTTATTGCGGCTGTCAACGGCATTGCCCTGGGCGGCGGAACCGAACTGGCTCTGGCCTGTGACATCCGCATTGCCTCAACCAATGCTTCCATGGGACTGACCGAAACCCGGCTCGCAATCATTCCGGGCGCGGGCGGAACCCAGCGTCTGCCCCGTCTGGTGGGCAAAGGCAAAGCCAAAGAACTGATTTTCACAGGCCGCCGGGTGGATGCGCAGGAAGCCCTGAGCATCGGGCTGGTGAATCAGATCTGCGAACCCGCAAATCTGCTGGATGAATGCCGGAAAATGGCAAACATGATCTGCGAAACCGGCCCCATTGCCATTGAGCAGGCCAAATATGCCATCAATTACGGCATGGAAACCGATCTGCAGACCGGGCTGGCTTTGGAATCCAACGCGTACTGGGTCACGATTCCCAGCAAAGACCGGCTGGAGGGACTGGCCGCGTTCCGGGAAAAACGCAAACCTGTTTACAAAGGGGAATAGGGGGAAATTATGAGCGCAAACCGGGAATTCTGGGAAAGCGAAGAAAAGAAACTTGATGAACTGGTGTATCAGGCCACCTGGCCGGGCGGACAGTCCGCTGTGGATCGCCTTGCCAAACAGGGAAAAAAACCGGTGCGGGAACTGATTCAACTGCTCATTGATCCGGACACGGAATTTTATGAACTCAGCCGCATTGCAGGATTTGGTGTGAATTATCCGGACGGCATTGACGATGTTCCCTGCGCGGGTCTGGTCACGGGAATCGGAAAAATCAATGGCAACTGGACCATGATTTTCGGCAATGACAGCCGGGTCAAGGCAGGAACCTATTTCCCCATCACCCTGAAAAAACATATCCGCGCGCAGGCCATTGCCGAGCGGTGCGGAATCAACTGCGTGTATATTGCGGATTCCGGCGGCGCATTCCTGCCCATGCAGGCTGATGTGTTCCCGGATGACGGCCATTTCGGAACCATGTTTTACAATATGGCACGCATGTCTGCAAAGGGAATCAAGCAGATCACGCTCAGCACAGGCGGCAACACGGCCGGCGGAGCGTACATTGTGTTCATGGCCTGCCAGTCCATCATGATTGACAAAATGTCCTATTCCTTTCTCGGCGGCCCCCCGCTGGTGAAAATGGCAACCGGTGAGGTCATTTCCGCAGAAAATCTGGGCGGAGCAAAGGTTCACACCCATATTTCCGGAGGAGCGGATCATTTCTGCGCGAATCAGGAAGACGCGGTTTACCGGGTACGGGAGATTCTGGCTCTGGACAGACCCCAGGAAATGAAGATTCACCGCTATGCGGAAACTCCGCCCGCAGTGGAGCCGGACAGCCTTTATGACATCATGCCCGCACAGGTGAATCAGGGCATTGACGGACGCAGATTTCTGGAGTGCATTGCGGATGACAGTTATTTTTATGAATACAAAAAAGATTACGCGCCCGGACGCGGTGACAACATTCTTGCAGGCAAAATCCGCATCAAAGGCATTCCGGTGGGCGTGATTGCCTCCAATGCAGTGGGCATTATCTTTGCAGAAGCCGCACGCAAGGCCGCAGAATGGATTGTGCGCTGCTCTCAGGAAAAAACGCCGCTGCTGTTTGTGCAGAACGCACCCGGTTACATGGTGGGTTCTGAATCCGAGCATATGGGCATCGGCAAATACGGCTCTGACATGGTGCGCTCGGTTTCCTGCGCGCAGGTTCCCCGCATCCAACTGGTCATCGGGCCGGACAACGGCGCAGCCAACTATGGCATGTGCGGACGTGCATACAAACCCCATTTTCTCTTTCACACCATGCGCGCACGCACCGGCGTCATGAGCGGACGCAGCGCGGCAGGGGTTCTGCTTTCCATTGAGGAGCGCAAACGGGAAGGTGCAGGCAATCCCATGACTGCTGAGGAAAAACAGGCTTTCAGTCAGATGATGATTGAAAAATACGATGGCGAGGCACATCCCTTTTTCTGCGGATCACGGATTTTAAGCGACCGGGTTCTGAAATTTTCCGAAATCCGCGACTGGCTGGCAATGGCCTTTGAAGTCAGTCTGCTGACACCCATCGGAGAACCCTCGTTCGGGAATTTCAGATTCTAGTAACTCACAGGGTGGGTGCAGCGGAGCGTAAGCCACCATTACCGCCATTATATTTCATTCAGTCTGGTGGGTTACGCTTTGCTGCACCCACCCTGCTGCTGAAACCAAAAATAAGGAGACAAGTCCATGACAGAATATGATTACTGGAAAATATTCCCAAGAATGCCGAGAAAAGTGACCATCGGCGATATAACAGTACGTGACGGTTTTCAGCATGAGGAAAAGTTCATTTCCACAGAAGCCAAGAAATTCTATCTGGAAGAACTGATCATGGCCGGATGCCGTTATATTGAAGTGACCAATCTGGGCAATCCGTATCTCATGCCCCAGTTCCGGGATGCAGAGGAACTGCTGGCTCATCTGCGGGGCGAGCGTTTCCGCAAAAGATGTGAAAAGGCAGGCATCAATTACAATGACATCTGTCTGACCTGCATCACCATCCGCGAAGGCGCGGTGGATCGGGCCATCAAACTGAAAGAAAAGGGAATTGGTCCCGACCGGGTGCTGATGATGGTTTCCACTGAGGAACAGCATCATTTTGCCAATTCCGGAACCACTCTGCCGGATTACTGGCGGGAGGCCGAACGCTGCATCAAAAAATGCACGGACGCGGGCATCAAAATGTGCGGCACGGTCAGCACCATCTGGGGCAGCCCCATTGGCGGCGCGACCGATATGAAAGATGCTGTGGAATTCAGCAAACGCTGGCTGGAAATCGGCGCGCACGACATTGAACATGCGGATCATGACGGCAGTGCATCCGCAGCACAGGTTTACCGCTATTTTTCCATGATTCTGGACGAAATGCCGGATACAAATCTGCACATTGCCCATTTTCATGAAACCAAACGCGTGGCAGCAGCCTCTGTACTAGCGGCACTGCAGGCAGGCATCACCAATTTTGAGGCCACTCTGGGCGGTCTGGGCGGACAGCCCGCGAATTTCCTGGATGACTGCCCGGTCAAAGGAACAGGGGAATATTATTACAAAGATCCGCGCTATGTGGGGCTGGTCACATTGGAAGACACCCTGGTGCAGATTGATGAAATGGGCATTGAACACGGCTGGGATGTGGATCGGGTGCTGTGGATGGGCAAACAGATGGAGCGCACCATTGGCCGCAGACTGCGTTCCGAAGCCATTCTCAACGGACGCACCCTGAAAGAAGGACATCCGGAATTCGGCAGACCCGGACTGGCAAAAGCCAAAGCCAAACTCGGTGAGGAACCGGGCCAGCTTCTGCCCAAGGAATGGGGCGCAAAAGCCGTATTGCCGGAGCAGTACCGTCCGTAAAAAATAATGTTGAATGATAAATGATAAATGTTTAATATTGAATGATTTTCGTTCCCACGCTGAACGTCTCCCCTCCCCTGGGGGGAGGGGAGTTTAAAGTCAATGGCATTTGATACAAAGCGTGAGAACCAGGGCAAATGAGAGCGAAATCATTCACCATTGACAATTCACCATTCAGCATTGACCATCAACCCTTGTCATCATCGGAGCAGAAGAATGGAAAAAAATCAGAAACCGCATATCAATGTGGATTATTTTGAAGACCTGACCGGAGATGTCTCCGCGCAGGCACAGGAGACGGTTGTTCATATCGGGGAGCGGATTCACAGACTTCGGGAGGAAAAAGGCATTTCCCTCAAAGATCTGGCTGCCAGAACCGGTTTTGATGAGCAACTTCTTTCAGATATTGAAAAAGCAGAAGTTTATCCCCAGCTTGGGACAATTATCCGGCTCTCCAAAGCTCTGGACGGGGCATTTGGGCAGTTGCTGTCCGGCGAGGGGGACAAACCCTATGCCATCACCCGGCTCAAAGACCGAAAAACCGTTGCCCGTTCCACTTCCGGCAAGGGGCATAAGCATATCTATTCCTACAAGGGGCTTGCGCCTGAAGTCAAAGGCAGAAGCATGGAACCCCTGATTGTGCAGTTGCAGGAAACTCCGGAAAAGGAAATTTCCATGCACGATGGCGAGGAATTTGTCTATGTGCTCAACGGAACTGTTCTGCTGGAACTGGGCGCGGATCACTATGAACTGGAACCCGGAGACAGCGCATACTACCTGTCCAGCACACCGCACTGGATCGCAGCCAAAACCGGACAGGCCACCATTTTGGCTGTGATTTACGGAAAATGAAAAAGGTGAGTTTGACATGCTGCAGGAAAGTCTGCGCAGCATGAATTGACAGACAGTTTCCCCCCTGCCCCCTTATGTAAACGGGCAGGGGTTTTTTATGCAATTGACGGAAAATATTCTGCACTGCCAATCTGTCAATCCTGAAAATCCCGGTTCATTGTATCATCTGATGTTATATGATAGTGGGTGAATGTTATATGATAGTGGGTCAAATCCGTTGATTCCTGATTCACAATCTGACACAGTTCGTTTATGAAACAATATATTAAAATAATATGCAGGCACTGCGGAAGCGATGTTCCTGTAAAAAACGGACACAGCGAAAACGGCAGACAGCGCTGTCGCTGCAATAATTGCAAAAAAAGCTTTCAGACTGAATATCGTTATAATGCCCGGCACCCGGGAGTGAAAGATCAGACTGAAACGCAGACTTTGAACAGCAGCGGGGTCGGAGACATCGGGAGAAATCCTGAAATATCAGAAAACACAGTGATTTCTGAATTTACAAAAACTCCTGCCGGGATAAATCCGCACTTTGCAAGGTCTCTGAACAGTTCCTTTCTGTCCGGTCCGGAAGCTGAAACCGGTACGGATGCGGAGTCCGATGAATTTTGGAGCTGTGCCGGGAACAAAGGCAGTCAGAGACGGACATGGCATGCGGCTGAAAGGAACTGCGGAATCATACCCGCATGGCACAGCGGCAGACGGACGGATGAAAGCTGTTCCCGATTAATGAAAAAACTGTCTGTTTTTCCAGTAAAAAATTATTGCACTGATGACCGGGGGAGTTGCAGCGGACTCATTCCTTCCGGGAAACATGTCACCGGAAAGTCCGATACATGGAAAATTGGGTAGTCGGTCTGCACGAACTGATTTAAATATAACTATTTTATATTATTATATTTTTTAAGAAATACTGATTATTATCTATACATAGTAAATACAAATAGTTATACGATACATCCATGATACTGTTTGTGCTGTTTTTAGCTAATATGCTGATTTATAAAATAAAATAATCAGCATAAAAAGTCCCACCACCGAAAATTGAAAGAAAAAACCTGAATTTCAGGACACATACAAAGAGACTGAACCGTAAAACAGTCTGTTTTTCAAAGAACGAAACTGTGCATGACAATGTTATCGGAATGTATATCAACCGATATTAGGGAACTCCCAAGAAATAAAATACCCGTTTTTTTATTGGAAATCTGTAGGGGCGACCGGCCGGTCGCCCCTACAATGGACAGATTATTTTTTGGAAAATTTCTTATTTTCAGACCGGTTGCTGTTCTGATCAACGGATTTGACCCAGTATCAAAAACCGGATTTTTCCGGAAAAATCCGGTTTTTTACACCTGAAAACTTTCGTCAGGGTATTTACTATAAATTTCAGAATCCTGACAGCAGATTCAGTTTTTCAGAAATGACATTGCCACGTTTTGCACAAAATCCGCATACTGATCCACCGAAACATTCCTTCGGGCATATTTTTTGCGTTTCAGATACCATTCCTGCAGCATGGCTTTGATGACACCCGCGCTCATATCCGGACTGACATTTTTGAAAATATCTGCCTGGGTTCCCTCCCGGACAATATCAGCGATGATCTTTTCTGTGGCATCGCTGTCTGCTATGAGCATATCCCGCTGGGATTTTGACATATTTTTGGTTTCCATATAGGAAAAGTAAAACAGGGGCTGCATGGCTTCGCTTAAATAGAGATGAACCCTGATCATCATTTCCAGTTTTTCAGAGGCATCGGCTTCAGGACGGATGTAACTTTCCATTGTTTGCAGAACTGTGGTGCGCAGGTGGTGCATCATCATGTTCAGTAAATCCTCTTTGCCGGAAAAATAGGCATAGAGTGCGCCTGTGCTGAGTCCGGTTTCCGTACTCAGATCCCGCATGCTCATGGCCTGAAAACCTTTGTCATTGCTGATTTTGAGTGCGGCAGTGAATATTTTTTCCAGATTCCGTATCACGGTTTCCTCTTTTTTGATGCGGATGCTGCTCTGGTTTTGGGCGTAAATTTCCCGGCAGATGCCTTTCCGGGTGATTCTGATCTGTTTCTGAAACTGGGCGTAATTCATAATTATGTTCCAATTATCTATTTTTATAAAAATTATCTTTCAAAATGTGATAATTTCAACTGTTTTTCGTGTATTTCGTGGTTAAAAGCACAGGCAGATAAGTACCCAACCGAAAGTTTTCAGGTATAAAAAAACCGGATTTTTCCGGAAAAATCCGGTTTTTCTGAAAACTTTACACCCGAAAATTTATGTTGCCTTACTTATTTATACCAAATCGCCATTGATTTTTTAAAAATTCCCCTCCTGAGAGGGGGCAGGGGGTGTGTCTGTCTGCGCCATAAACACACCTCTTTATCCCCTCTCAGGAGGGAAGTTGATAAGTATATATTTCAATGGAGAATCGGTATTATACAAGATTTGACAACTTTTGAAAAGTTGTCAAATCTTATCGGAAGCTGACGATTAATTCGTATTATTAACCACGAAATACACGAACCACACGAAAAAAATTCAGCGGATCAGAAAATTTTCCGCAATGCGGGACAGCCCCGGAGTGCAAAAATACAATTTTGCACTCCTTTGGAAAGTTTTTGCCTCTGCTGCCCCTATCTGTCAGCAAAGCGAAACCGTTGCTGATTTCCCTTCCAGAAAACCCGGAGACAGAAACGCAGGATTGGGATACTGGTAAAAACCGCGTCCGGATTTCTGTCCCAGCCGACCGGCCTCCACATAGGATTTGATGAAATCCGCATTTTTCATGGCATTGGCATCCCCGCGTTTCTGCGCATGGTAGGAAGTGATTTTCCATACCGTATCCAGTCCCACAGAATCCATGATCCCAAAGGGGCCGGAGGCTGTGTGCATAATGCCCATCCAGGAACGGTCAATGTCCTCAATCGCGCCGATGTTTTTGGATGCCAGTGTCAGTGCTGCTTCCAGAAAAGCCATGAACATGTTGTTGAACAGATAGCCCGGATACTCTTTTTTCAGCACAATGGGAATCTGCCCGATTTTTTCCGCAAAACCTGCAACAATCCCCAGCACTTCCGGATCAGTTCCGGGATGGGGCATGACATCCGCAATGCGGCTGATGGCAATGTCATGGAAATGAAACGCCAGAAAACGATCCGGTCTGCCGGTTGCCTGTGCAAACAGGGACGGAAGCAGAGAAGAGGTGTTGGTGGTGAAGATCGTATGTTTTGGGCAGATGGAATCAAAACGGGCAAACATTTCGCCTTTGAGTTTGGGATCTTCGGGAATGCTCTCGCTGATCAGATCCGCATTCTGCCCTGCTTTCTGCGCATCAGAAGTGAAAACCATTCTTTTGACGGCATTTTCCGCGTGATCCGGACTGACAGTGCCTTTGCGCATCAGTCTTTGGGAAAGAGAACCGACTCTTTCCTCTGCTTTTTTCAGAACTTCCGGGAAAACATCATATACGGAAACCTCGTATCCGCTGATCGCGCACTGCAATGCAATCTGATGTCCCATGGTTCCCGCGCCGATAACCAGAATATGATAAATATCATCAACTTTCATAAAAAAACGCCTTTCTGCAAAATCTGCTGATGCTGAGGGAAAATCTGATCATTTCTCTGTGTTCTCTATATGTTAAAAAAACATTTTTATCCTGAAAATCTAAGGGTTTTGAAAACCCTTAGGGTTTTTCGGCAAACATTATCTTAAACACTGTCTGTGCAAAAACGCTGTGTCCTCTGTGGGAAACAATTTTTCACTGCCTTTTGGCAAAAGCGGCAGCGGCTTTTTCCAGAATCTGCACAGCAAAAATCAGTTTTTTGAAGCGTTCATCCTTTGTCTGACCGTGATAGTAGCGGTAATAAATCTGCTGGGCAATGACAGCCAGCCGGAACATGCCGAAGCACAGATAAAAATCTGCATGGCGAATTTCCCGGCCTGAAATTTTTTCATAACAGGCCAGCATTTCCTTTCTGCTCAGGGTTCCGGGAATATGGGTGGGCAGGGTTCGCATGAGTTGAAATTCCGGGGGATCATCTTTTTCCACCCAGTACCCCAATGTGCATCCCAAATCCATGAGCGGATCGCCCACCGTTGACATTTCCCAGTCCAGAATGCCGATGACAGAAAGCGGATCATTGGGATCAAGAATCACATTGTCAAATTTGAAATCATTGTGGATAATGCCGGGAAAAGGGGAATCCGTCGGCATGTTTTCCGCAAGCCATGCCATCACAGTTTCAAATTCCGGCGCGTCCGGAGTGCGGGCATTGCGGTATCGTTGACTCCAGCCGCTGACCTGACGCTGGACATATCCTTCGGGTTTTCCAAAATCTGCCAGCCCGATTTTCTGATAATCCAGAGAATGCAGTTCATACTGCACCTGCACCAGTTTTTCGCACAACTGCCGCATTTTTTCCGGAGGAAGTTCCAGACCTTCGGGCAGTTCCTTTCGCAGAATAATGCCCCGAATCCGCTCCATCACATAAAAGGGACATCCCATGACCGCAGAATCTTCGGTATAGGCAAGGGGCGTGGGAACATAGGGAAAAACCGGTTTGAGTGCATTGAGAATTCGGTATTCCCGTCCCATGTCATGCGCGGTTTTGGCTTTTGTGCCAAAAGGGGGACGGCGCAGCACCATTTCCCTGTCTCCCACAGTGAGCAGATAGGTCAGATTGGAATGGCCGCTGGGAAACTGCTGCAGGTTCAGATTCCCCTGCAGACCGGGAATGCTGTCTTTGAGATATGCTTCCAGTTTGGCTGTATCCAGAGTTTCTCCGGCACGGATACCGGTAGCCTGATCGGTGAAATCCATAAAATTTCTCCTTGAATCTGTACGTTGCAAAAACCGGATTTTTGCAACAAATCCGGTTTTTCTGTATTACTGCGCTGCATGATGCTGCAAAAACCGGATTTTTGCAACAAATCCGGTTTTTCAGATTTTATTTTATTTTATCTTTCTGCCCTGATATTCGCCCAAAATCTGCTTTGCCACAGAAACCTTGTGAACCTCATCCGCGCCGTCATAAATCCGGGCTGCGCGTTCATGCCGGAAGAAAAATGCCAGAATCGTGTCATCCGTCATGCCCAGTCCGCCATGCACCTGTAGCGCATAATCCAGCACCATCTGCATGACATTCGCGACCTTGAATTTGATAAGGGAAATTTCCCTGCGCGCGGCTTTGGCTCCCTGCTGCTCAATCTTCCAGGCCGCATGAAGAATCATCAGCCGGGCTGCCTGTATTTCTGCCGCGCATTCCGCTATCCATGACTGAATAATCTGCCGGGTTGCCAGCGTTTTGCCGTCCGGGGAAATCACCCGGTCACGCGCCCGCGCGCACATGAGATCAAAAGCCCGGTTGCAGATGCCAATCCAGCGCATACAGTGATGAATCCGTCCCGGTCCCAGCCGCTCCTGCGCAATGACAAAGCCGTGTCCTTCCTTTCCCAGCAGATTTTCCTGCGGAACCCGGCAGTTCTGATACAGAATTTCCGCATGGCTGAAATAATCATCACCCGTATGTCCCATGACCGGAATGTTGCGCACCAGATTGAAACCGGGCGTATTGCAGGGAACAATGATCATGCTTGCCTGACGGTAGGGATCAGCTTCAGGATTGGTTTTTGCCATGACAATGGCAAATTCCGCACCGTCTGCTGCTGTGGTGTACCATTTCTGTCCGTTGATCACATAATCCTTGCCATCTTTTACCGCATTGGTGTCCATCATCACAGGATTGGAACCTGCCAAAGACACTTCGGTCATGGAAAAGCAGCTTCGGATTTTTCCCTCAACAAGCGGATGAAGATATTTTTCTTTCTGCTCCTCTGTGCCGAACAGATCCAGAATCTCAATATTGCCCACATCCGGAGCCTGACACCAGAACACAAAATGCCCCAGCGGACTTCTGCCCAAAGCCTCTGAAACCAGAGCATGTTCTGTGAGACTTAATCCCATTCCACCGTATTTTTTGGGATGGCAGGGAGCCCACAGTTCCATGTCTTTGACCATCTGCTGTTTTTGTTTCAGCCGGGGCATGAGTTCTCTGGCCGGACGGGTCAGAAATTCCGGTTCCAGAGGAATGAGTTCCTTTTCCACAAATTCATTGATCATATCAATGATCACCTGCATTTTTTCAGATACAGTGAAATCCATTGCTTTCTCCTTTGCAAAAATATGAATATTAAATACAATTTTGATTTTTATGATATTTTTTGAACACGAAAACCTGAGTTGCAGTATTAAAAAAATCTAACAAACCTGAGTTACAGCATTAAAAAATCTGACCGCAGAGTAACACAAAGTTATTGCACAGAGTTCCGCAGAATTTTTTTGCATTGCTCTGTGTTACTCTGTGCTGAACTCTGTGTTACTCTGTGGTTAAATACTCCCCGGCTGTTTCACCGCCATGTCAGCAGTTCCGGCATTCGGGACATTTCCAGATGACAGATTTCATTAAACCCTGAAAGACTGATCTGTTCTTCTCTGTACCGGATGCGGGTTACAGACGCGTTCATAATCTGCCAAGAAATATCCATTGTCTTCTGATCAGACAATCCGAGAGACATCTGCATGATGACAGAAATTGTGCCTCCGGATGTGAAAACCGCAATATTTTTGCCTGAACCCTGACAGCGTATCATGCTGTAAAATCCCTCTGTCACACGCTTTTTGAAACCAGCCCAGACAGGACAGCCCTCACCATCATGCTCTCCTGTTATCCATCTGTCTGTAACATGCTGAAAAAGAATCTGAAAGTCTTTGGGATTTTTTCTGAGATATTCCTTTTCAGTTCTGAAATGCGGATATTGCGCCAGCACTCCGGGAAGATGATGGCGCCAGACTGCAAAGGCATCATATTCATCAAATGCTTCACAGATCACATGTTCCGGGAGAAAAATCCCTTTTTCCGCATAAGACGCTGCAAAGGCTTTGGCAGTCTGTATCTGCCGTTTCAGACTTCCATGATACACCGCGTCAAACTTCATGGAACGTTCTGACAGACTTCTGCCCAGAATCCGTGCCTGTGCCAAGCCTGTTTCAGACAGGCAGTCATAATCTTTGGCTCCGAACGATGCCTGTCCATGCCGGATCAGATAAACTGTACTCATAGGAAAAAACCTTTTCTTGATGGGAAGTTGATTTCGTGCGGATAATACAGTCACTGACCTGTCCCTGTCAATAAAAAAAACGAACGTTTGTCAGAAAAAATAACAAACGTTCGTTAAAAAATATTGACAGGGAGAAAAGTTTTGATTATTCTGCACGCAATATGAAACGGAATTTTCCCGGAATGCCAGATTTTTTGTTTGGCATTCTTCTTGGGAGTTGCCATGAAAATACTTGTTTGCATCAAGGCTGTCAGGGAGTCTGAAACAGAGGGATCAGCGGCTCGCGTGCGCATGAACCGTTTTGATGAATTTGCTCTGGAAGAGGCGTTGCAGATACGCAAATCCGCAGGGAATGGAACTGTGGACGTGATTTCGGTTGGGGCAAAACAGACCGGATCAGTTCTGACCCGTGCAGTGGGACTGGGCGCGGATCAGGGAATACATATTTTCACAGAAGAAGAGGAATTTCCTGATCCTTTCTGCACCGCTTCTCTTATTGCCGCGTATGCACGGGACAGGAAATATGATCTGATTCTCTGCGGTGTGATGTCAGAAGATCTGATGCAGGGACAGACTGGGCCAATGCTTGCCGAAATTCTTTCTCTGCCCTGTGCAACGGCTGTGATTTCCGCACAACTGGCTCCTGATGCCAAACAGATTTCCGTGGAGCGGGAAATCGAAGCAGGCCGCAGGGAAGCATGGAAAATTCAGATTCCTGCTGTTCTCACCATTCAGAGCGGCATCAATACTCCCAGATATCCTGCGCTTTCCCGTATGCTGTTTGCCGTGCGTCAAAACCATGAAAGGATCAGCAATGAAACATTGGGAATCCAGCGCATCAGGCAAATGGTAAGCAGTACGGATTTTCCGCAAAAACAGCGCGGCGGAGTGGTTCTGAAAGGCACAAGGGAACAGAAAGCCGAAACCCTGATAAAAATTTTGTGTGAAAAGGGATTTCTGATGGGAGTTAAGTAAGGCAATATAAATTTTCGGATGTAAAATTTTCAGAAAAACCGGATTTTTCCGGAAAAATCCGGTTTTTTTATACCTGAAAACTTTCGGTTGGGGAGTTAAGCAGTTGATTTGATAAACCCTGAGGGTTTTGAAAACCATCAGGGTTTAAAAGCCGATTTTTCAGCAACTGCGTAATTCCTCTGAAACAGGAGCAAGCCATTGGACAGAAAAATTTATATAATTGCCGAACATGCAGACGGAAACATCCGGCCCGTAACATACGAAGTGCTGGCATTTGCGGATCAGCTTCGGAAAATGCTGCATCTTCCTGTGGAACTGCTGATGCTGGGCGATGGCATTTCCGCAATGGAAGGAGAAATCAGAAGTGCGGATACGGATTCCATCACTTTTATCGAAATTCCCAGACTGAGCTATTACAATGGTGAAATATACCGGCAGGTTCTGCATCAGTTTTTCAGTGAACACAGGCCCGCATTTGTGTGCATCGCGCACAGTTCGCAGGGAACGGATTTTGCGCCCGGCCTTGCTGTGCGCCTGAACGCGGCAAATATCACGGCAGTGCAGGGAATTGCCGAAGAAAATGGCAGGATGTGCTTTGTCCGCGCCATTGACAATGGCAAACGCATTGCACGGGTATGTCCCCTTACGGATACCGTGATTCTGAATATTCAGCCCGGAGCATACAGTCCCCTGAAAGACAAAGAATTTTTTCCTGCTTCTGTATCTGCTGTTTCAATGGAATGCACAGCAGAAAACACCTGTTTTGCAGGTCTCAGCCCGGCAGAAACAGATATGCAGGGCATAACAGAAGCCAAAGTGGTTGTTTCAGTGGGAAACGGCATCGGAGACGGGGAACATCTGGATACGATATACAAATTTGCAGATTTGTTTCCCAAATCAGCCGTGGGCGGTTCCCGGATTGTCTGTGATCGGGGACTGCTGCCATACAGTCAGCAGGTGGGCATTACCGGAGCAACCGTCACTCCGCAGCTTTATATTGCCTGCGGCATTTCCGGCTCTTCCCAGCATCTTGCAGGCATGAGCGGATCGGAATTCATTGTGGCAGTCAACACCGATCCCCGCGCGGCCATCATGAATGCCGCAGATGTCTGCATAGTGGAGGATATGAATCTGTTTATACAGGATTTTATGGATATTTACAACAAAACATGCTTATAGAGAAGGAGAAATTCCATGATTGATTTTTCATTGAAAAACAAAGTGGCCCTGATTACGGGCGCGAGCAGGGGAATTGGGGAATCTGTGGCCAAAACCCTGGCTGAATACGGCGCACACTGCATTCTGGTAAGCCGGAAAATCGAGGCACTCCGCAACATTGCGGATGATATAGAAAAAAAGGGCGGAAAGGCGATGGCAATGGCCTGTCATGTGGGATATCCGGACAGCATTGAAACCCTGATAAAAGAAGTCGAAGATCAGTTCGGACGGCTGGATATTCTTATCAACAATGCAGCCACCAATCCCTTTTTCGGTCAGATGAAGGATGCAGATGAAAAATCCTGGGACAAAACCCTTGCAGTCAATCTCAAAGGCCCTTTTTTCATGATCCGTCATGCTGTTGAACTGATGAAGAAAAACGGGGGAGGTTCCATTGTCAATGTTTCCTCTGTGAACGGAAAACGCCCGGCTCCGTTTCAGGGCATTTATTCCATCACCAAAGCAGGACTGATTGCCATGACACAGGCATATGCACGGGAACTGGCTCCGTATCATATCCGTGTGAATGCCCTGCTGCCCGGCATTACGAAAACGGATTTTTCCAAAGCCCTGATTGAAAATGAAAAGATATACAAATCTGCCATCCAGCAGGTTCCCATGGCAAGACATGCGGAACCGGATGAAATGGGCGGTGCTGTTCTGTATCTTGTTTCTGATGCCGCGTCTTATACAACCGGCTCCTGCCTTGTGTGTGACGGGGGCTATCTGGCATAATGTCTCTGTTGGATTTGCCGGTCTGTCTTTACAAAAATCAGGAATCTTTCACTGTCATTCCGGCAAAAGCCGGAATTCGGTATGTTCAACTCCCTGCGGATACGGAGTTTTGTTGGCAAGCAGGCAAGCAGGCAAACAGAAGCTTTCGTGTATTCAAAAAACCGGATTTTTCGGAAAAAATCCGGTTTTTCTGAAAATTTTATGTCCGAAAATTTATGGAACCTTGCTTATGACGGCAGCGTGTGCGGCAGGATCACAACTGTGCTGCCACAAATGCCTGCAATTTCTGACCAATGTTAATGAATTCCTTGACATTTTCCTCACAGGGAATTTCCCGGTGGTATAAATCAATGCAGCAGATTTCCTGAAACCGATCCATTGCCAAAAGTTTTTCACTCAGATCATCCGGAAAACAGACAGATTTTCCTTTCTCTGCTGAACAGAATTCTTTCATTGCATCCGTGAGATTTCTGAGTGTGTGATTTTCCGGGAGCCGGTTGTGATACATCAGAAATCCCATGATCTGCTTTTCAATGGACAGGGAAACAATGTTGTAAATGATTTCCGGGGTGAAAACCTGTTTTCTTTTTTCATGACCGTTCACCGCTGTTTTGAGATAGTTGTTTCCGTCCTCAATATACTGTTTCCATTCAATCATTTCATGGTTTCCTTTGTAAAAATTTTTATCAAATCTGAAAAAATAAGTAAGGCAGCATAAATTTT
>CAZDIU010000047.1:0-24615 GCA_964505535.1 uncultured Desulfobacterales bacterium
AGGATACGGGCTTTGGGATGCACTGGCCGAGAAGTTTATTTATGCCAATACCATGCCGCAGGCTCTGGATTATCTTGTCCGGGGCGAGGTGGATGCAGGATTTGTCTTTGGGACAGATGCGGCTGCCGGAGGTGAGAAGGTCAAAGTGATGCTAGAAATGGGAAAGCATGGCCCCATCATCTATCCCATTGCCCTTGTTGCCGCAGGCGAAAAAAAGCAAGCAGCACAGCATCTGCTGGATTTTATCCTCAGTGACGCGGGACAGGCCATATTTGCGGAATTCGGTTTCAGCAAACCGGAATAACAGCAGATTTGCAGTCAGCCGTATGGTTCCAAAAAATCCGCTGGTTCTGTTCAGAATCCTCGGTGTTCTCTGTGGGAAACAAAGAAATCTGCACAGTCCCGCTTTTTTGTTTCCCACAGAGGACACAGAGAAGAAAAGCCCGCGGAGAACACAGGGAAAAGGAAAGTCCCTTATGGAAATTCAGATCAGCATCAGAAAGAGTCTGGTATCACGGGGAAGACATTTCACGCTTTCCTCCGCTTTTGTCTCCGAAGAGAAATTCGTTGTGCTTTTCGGTCCATCCGGTTCCGGAAAAACCATCACCCTCAAAGCTGTTGCCGGACTGATGCGGCCGGATATGGGGCGGATTGCAGTCGGGTCCCGTGTTCTGTTTGACTCGGAAAAAAGAATTGACATACCTGCCCGTCTTCGGGGCATCGGTTATCTGTTTCAGGATTATGCCCTGTTTCCCCATCTTAATGTGGAGGAAAACGTGGGATTCGGATTGAAAAAACGCTGGCAGTGGCATCTTTGTGCGCAGGATCAGAAAAAAGTGGAACAATTTCTGGAACTGTTTGAAATTCTTCCCCTTGCCAAAGCCCGTCCCCGTGATCTCTCCGGAGGTCAGAAACAGCGGGTGGCTCTGGCACGGGCATTGATCTGCAAACCGGATCTGCTGCTTCTGGACGAACCGTTTTCCGCTCTGGATCCTCTGCTGCGGGGAAGACTGCGAAACGGACTGCGGGAAATTCAGTCCCGATTTCAGATTCCTGTGATTATGATCACCCATGATCCAGAGGATATTGACGCATTTGCCGAAACGCTGGTCGTATATGAAACCGGTCAGGTGCGCCATATTTCCCTTTTTTACAAACGGACAAAAAAGAACATTCCCGCGGAATGCTTTCTGCAAAACCTGCACAACTGTCCGGCCTGAGATTTTTTCACTCCTGCTTTCCCTGTCCCTGGCATGACGGAAATGGCTGTATTCTGTCCGACTGAAAAACGCTGTAATCCGGGGAACAGACTGCCAACCCCGCTATTTTGGGAATCCTCTGTCCTAAACCGGACAACATTGTCCTGCGGTTCTGCCGTCCGCATATTTTCCTGTTTTTATCAAAAACATTTTCTGTGTCTTGCATTTTTCCGCAGATTGCTATAAAAAAGGACTGCAAAAGAAACAGATTTGCCGATCTGACTCCTGAAAGGCATAATTCGCCAGTTTTTCAGAAAATTTCGGGAAAAAAGCATAATCTTTGCCGCTCAGGGCTGATGGCATTCACCTATGCACAAAAAATCAAACAGGAGATGCCTGTGAATTTGTCTCACATGTATCACGGAAGAAAAAGACTGTTTTTTGCCGCGGCTGTTCTGTGGACTGCCTTTTCTTTCTGGGGATGCGGCAAAGATGAAATTCCTCTCAGGGAAATCGAAAGATCGCTTGCCAATGTCCCGGAATATTCCATTGTTTTGGAAGATATGAAGGAGGAGGGAAATTTTTTCAAAGAATTTTCCCATCAGTACCGGCTTGTTCAGCCTGATAAGGTTGTGGACAAAGGCTGGTTCACTGTTCCGGAAAATTTTTACCGGGCCAATGAAAATTTCCTGGGCATGGTCATTGCAGGCAGAAAAGAGGGGGAACTGATCGAAGCCGCTGCTCCGGCCATTTATCCCTATGTGGGAGATTCCCGCTACGGACACTGGCAAAGCGACACACGGGGCGATATCTGGAGATTTTATCCGACCTTTCCGCTTTTCATACCGCTGGGCATTGACAGACATCCTCCGGTATACCGGACCGACTTCAATGCCTACAGAAATTCTGTGTCCGGGAAGATTCCGTATTACGGTTCTGAAAACCAGTATGGCACAGACGGAACGTTTACAAAGAAAAGCAAACCGGATTTTTTTGCCCGGCGCATGGCAAAGGAACGTATCAGGAAAACCTCTTTTTCGGAAAAAGTGTCCAGCCGTGTGGGACGGACAAAGACCAGTTTCCGGGGCAGATCCGGGAGCAGCGGGAAATAAGTATCCGGACAACAGTTTGCGTGTATTGCAAAAACGGATTTTTACAAGCTTTTTTTAATCTGTTAAGCTAAACAGAATTTGTGCCTGAAAACATAAGACCGTTCACTTACATCAGGAGAAAAAGCATGAATCTTGATTCTCTGCTTACAGCGGCAGTTCTCATTGCAGCATTCTATATTGTTTTCTTCATCGGAAAAGCGGTCAACGATCTGCTTCACCGGGAATACAATCTGACCTATGAACTGGTGCAAAGGGACAATCCCGCGCTGGCCCTTGCGGTGGGGGGATATTATTTCGGCCTGGTGCTGGCCATCGGCGGCACACTGGCCGGCCCCGGACTTGGCATTGTGGATGACCTTATCGATTTGTTTATATACGGTTTTCTGTCCATTGTTCTTCTCAATGTCTCCTGGCTGCTGTGTGACAAAATCATTCTGTACAA
The DNA here is from genome assembly GCA_964505535.1 of uncultured Desulfobacterales bacterium. GTDB lineage: Bacteria > Desulfobacterota > Desulfobacteria > Desulfobacterales > Desulfococcaceae > JAABRU01. The sequence continues at coordinate 2,754 of CAZDIU010000047.1, forward strand.
ATTCAAAACCAGTGACGAACTGATCCGGGATCAGAATCCCGGCACAGGTGTGGTCATCTTTGGCATCTGCGTGGCTTCCGGGCTGGTCATTTTCGGCGCTGTGACAGGTGAGGGAGGCAGCATCTGGACAGCCATTGCCTTCTGGGGCATCGGCCAGATCATGCTGATGCTGGCCGGACGGGTCTACAGTCTGATGGTTCCGTACAGCATACATGATGAAATTGAAAAAGACAATATCGCAGCAGGCGTCAGTTTTGCCGGTGCGCTGGTGTCCATGGGCGTGATTGTGGGACTTGCAGCATCCAGGGATTTTCATTCATGGTCAGATGATCTGCCCGAATTTGCAATCATTTCTCTTTCCGGGCTTGTCCTGCTTCCGCCTGTCCGCTTTCTGACTGACAGGGTGCTTCTGCCCACTGTGAAACTTACAGACGAAATCGCGAGACAGGAAAAACCCAATGTCGGAGCCGCCTATATTGAAGCACTTTCCTATATCGGAGCAGCGTTTGTCATCTGCTGGTGCATCTGACAGATCCGGCCCCGGATATATTCTCAAGGCAGCCATTTTTGCCACCGGATGTGCGGGTATCATTGCCGAATTTGTCCTGTCCACACTGGCAACATACCTGTCAGGAAATGCGGTTTTTCAGTGGACCATTGTCATGTCCCTCATGCTCTTTGCCATGGGAACCGGCAGCCGCATCAGCCGTTTCTTCCACGAAAATCTGCTGGATGCCTTTATCATAACCGAATTCGCTCTTTCCGTTCTGTGTGCAGGATCCGCTGTTGCGGTTTACAGCATTGCCGGATATACGGAGTATACGCAGATGCTGATATACTGTCTGGCCTTTGTCATCGGAAACCTGATCGGTTTTGAGATTCCGCTGGTTACACGCATCAACGAATCCTATGAGGAACTGCGCATCAATATTTCCGGCATCCTGGAAAAAGATTATTACGGTTCACTGCTGGGAGGGCTGTTTTTTGCTTTTGCCGCATTGCCGTATATGGGTCTGACCTGTACACCCATTGTCCTGGGAATGGTCAATTTTTTTGTTGCTGCCCTTGTTCTGATGCGTTTTTTTTCCCTGGTGGAAAAAAAAAGGCTTCTGCTGACATTGTTTTCCTTTGCCCTGCTTGTTCTGATCAGTCTTTCTTTTCTTGCAAAACCGATCATTCTGTACGGGGAACAGCACAAATACAGGGATAAAATCATATATTCCCTGCAGACAGCGTATCAGAAGATTGTGATGACCCAATGGAGGGACTTTCACTGGCTCTATATCAACGGTCAGCAGCAGTTTTCCACCTTTGACGAGGAAAAATACCACGAACCGCTGGTGCATCCGGCCATGAAACTCTCCCCCTGCCCCGAAAGCGTTCTGATTGTGGGAGGCGGTGACGGTCTGGCCCTGCGGGAAGTGCTGAAACACAAAAAGGTGGAATCGGTCACCCTTGTAGATATGGATCCGGGCATGACGGATCTTGCACGCACGCATCCTGTGCTGACAGTCATCAACAGCGGAAGCATGAATCATCCCAAAGTCAGGATAATAAACCGGGATGCTGTGAAATTCCTGCAGGAGGATCAGCACTTGTACGGTGTGATCATTGCGGATCTGCCGGATCCGGATACCCCGGATCTCATGCATGTATATTCGCTTGAATTTTACAGCATGGTGCGCCATCATCTGATAAAGGGAGGGGTTTTTGTCACCCAGGCCACCAGTCCGTATTTTTCCCGAAAGGCTTTTCTGTGCCTGATCCGGACCATGGAGGCCGCTGGCTTTTCGGTTCTTCCCCTCCACAACCAGATTCCCACGATGGGAGAATGGGGCTGGGCACTGGGAATAAAAACAGCGGATGCGGCAGGCAGAGATATTAAATCCCTGCTTATGAAAACAGATTATTCAGACATTGAAACCCGTTTCATCACCCGGGATGCGGTGATTTCCATGTCGCATTTCGGCAAGGGAATTCTGGAAGCGGAGAAAGAAATACAAATCAACTCCCAGATCAGCCCTGTTCTCTACCATTACTACCGGGAGGGAACATGGGGAATATACTGACAAAGAAAAATGGGGAAAAAGGGCAGTTCACGGGAGGAAAATCCTCCCACTGAATACATCTTTTTCCCCAATTGCTGATTTTACAAGATTTATACCCTGCTTTGCGGTCATAAATTTACTTGACAAGCGGAGGTGTTTTGAATAGGTAGAGAATGCAAGGGCAGGTTCTGCAGCATCAGGAACCAAAGCGGCCCGTGCTGGTGGGATAATTTTTTGCATACGTCACAGGGCATAACAGGGTAACAGGCGGTTTATAAAAACACAGGGAAGGGTCGGAACCTGTCCCCTGCAAAAGCAGAATGCTTATAAACCGTAAACCACAATGCAGGATGGAGAACGGAGAGAATCTATGGGTGAGAAAAAAAATTTGCACTGGGGAATTCTGCGGACAGGGTTGCAGAAAACTTTTCTGCTTTTTTGCGCCATTCTGTTAACGGTGACGGGCTGCACCACAGTGCCATCGCCGCAGGAGATGTCAAAACAGAGGGAAGAAAACGCGAGAAAAGATGTGGAAATGATCAAACCTGCCATGAAATACGGCAATTTCGGGGAAAGCGCTCTGACCCTGGAGGACGCCATCCGCTATGCGCTGGAAAACAACCTGGAACTCCGGGTTCAGCGGCTTAAAGAAGAGATTGCCAAAGAGTCAACCATGGTGGAAAAACTTGGCATGCTGCCCAGTCTCAAGGCTGATGCCTCATGGCGGCGCCGGGATGTGCTCAGAAAAAGCGATGTGTACAACTGGCTCATTGATCAGGATCAGCCGGATTACACGGTTTCGGAACTTAAAGAGAACTGGTGGGCCAACCTGGTTCTTACATGGAATGTGCTGGATACCATGATGGCCTATGTCCGGGCAGGTGAGATGGAACTCAAGGAGGAGGTTCTGAAACAGCAGCGCATCCGGCAGTCCCAAAATCTGGCTCTGGATGTGACCCGTGCATACTGGCACGCAGCGGCAGTGGAAGATGCGCTGGATTATGTCCATGTGGTGGAAGACAACCTGAAAAAGGTGAAGGCAAATATGGAATCCGCTGTGAGAGCCGGGAGCATTGACAACATGGCAGCAAAAGATGCGGAAATGCGGCTCAAGGAACTGGAACTGACCATCCGGCAGCTGCAGTCCAACCTGTCCAAGGAAAGACTGGAACTGGCCCAGTTGATGGGACTGAACCAGAATGTCCAGTTCACCCTTGCCCGGCCGCCCATCAAACCCATTATCTCAGCCCTGCCCCATACCAAGGAACTGGATATTGACAGACTTGAGGAATACGCTCTCCTGCACCGGCCTGAACTGTTTGTCAGCGATCTGGAAGTGATGATCCAGAAAGAGGAAGCCAAGAACAAGATTCTGGCCATGTTTCCGGGAATCAGCATTTTTGCCGGAACCCATTATGAGGACAACCGTCTGCTGCTTTCCAACAACTGGAACACCATCGGCGCAGGCGTGGGTCTGGAACTGCTGGATCTGCCTGCCCGGTATGTGGCTTACAGAGGCCAGCAGAAATCAGTGGAAATGGCCAAAGCCCAGCGGCTCATGACCACTGTGGGTGTTATCACCCAGGTGCATCTGGCCCTTCTGGACTATGCTGTAAAAGTGGATCGTTTCCGTCTGCTGGATGAAACCTATTCTCTGGCCACCAATCTTTTTGAAATGGCTCAGGCCAAAAATCAGGCAGGCCGTCTGCCGGAACTGGCTGTGACCCAGCGGCATCTCGAGGAAATGGCGGCAAAACTCCGCCGGGATGAGGCTGTTGTGGATATGCTGGTCGCTCACAAACGGCTGTGTGTCACCATCGGTGTGGATCCGCTGGAATGCGACAAAGGGGTTCTGACCTCCGGCAGACCGGGAACCGGATATGACTACACACCCACAACCGGGTTGAAGAAATGGAAGTGCTTGGAATGCGGTTATATTCACACCGGATCCGAACCGCCGGAGACCTGTCCCATCTGCGGTGTGGGCAGAGATGCCTTTGTGGAGGTCACCGATGCGACAGGCACCACTCCCATCACTTCATCCAGCATCTCCTCGGCAAATGTGGAGGATGTGTCCGGATGGGGTGAAGCTCCTTCTGTCCTGCCGGGTGAGGATGTTTCCAGAGGAACACAAAGCCCGGGCATGGCGGGTCCGGCTTCGGACCGTTTTCTATGGAAAGTGCAGATGGGCGCATTTACGGAGGCAGGCGGTCCCGATAAGCGGTTGAGTGAAATCAAAGCGGTGACAAGCCGTCTTTTTGACAATCGGGATACGGAAATCACCACAACTCGGGTGAATGGAAGGCTTTTCAACCGGGTGCGTGTGCTGGGACTTGCTGAATCTCAGGCAAAGGAACTGGCCCGGAATCTGGAATCGCGGGGCATTGATGCGTGGGTGATTCCGCCCCACAGTTCACACTGGTAAAATTCAGTGAACAGTTATCAGTTATCAGAAAGCAAATGAGCAGTTGTCGGAAGACAGTCCCCGACACTTCACACCTGATAACTGGTAACTGAAAAAGGGGAGGTGTATATGTTGAATCTGATCAAGCTGGAAAGCAGAATTGTTCTGGATGGCGCGGCTGCGGGGGAGGCTCTGGAGCATGCTGCCGACCATGATGCCCATATAATTGCATGGCATGCACAGTCTCAGTCACCGGTCTGCACTGATGACAGTGCAGGTTATGATGCAGGCGCTGCTGCAGCGCTGCTGACCGATGCAAATGATGCGGATGATGCGTCTGCCCAGTCTTTGGATATTGTCCTTGTTTCCGACAGCCTCCCTGATTATCAGAAACTGGCAGATGCGGCTGTTCCGGGAGCAAAAGTGATTGTCTATGATGCGGATGCGGAATCCGCTGAGGATGTGATTGGCCGGGTGGCGGCTCTTTCAGAAAGCGAAGGGACGGAGATAAATTCCCTGACCATCCTCTCCCACGGCGGAGCGGGATATTTTGAACTGGGAAATGAGGCCGTCAAGGCGGAAAACCTGAACAGTTTCTCCGATGCATGGACAGCACTGGATACGGCAATGAAAGATGACGGTCATATCTATATCTATGGATGCAGCATGGCAAACGGAGAAGGGCTGTCTCTGCTGGACAGTCTGGCTGAAGCCACCCATACCCGTGTGTTTGCCTCGGATGACGTGACCGGCCGCAGCGGGGACTGGGATTTGGAGGCCGCATCGGAAAATGCCGGTGATGAAAATCCCGCACCGCCGCTCAATTTTGAAATGCTTGCGGATTATGAAGGGGATCTGACCAAGATAGCAGTTCCCACTGCCATCACTTCAATGGAGGATCAGCCGGGCCTGTTCGGTATTTTTATTTACGGAACAGGGGAGAACGCGGGCAGCCGGACTGCAGGAAGTGTCACGCGCACCGGAACCCTTCCCTCGCTTCTTACAAATGCCAGTGTGCGCTATGACGGATGGATAACAGATCAGCCCATTACCATTGAAGGGCAGACCATCACGGAATACCACAGATGGTCTGTAAATTACACTCCCAATCAGGATGCTTTCACAAATGACGGAACCTACGGCAGTGCCATATTGAACTTCAGAATTGCGGAGGAGAACCAGACCTTTACCACAGATGTCACCATCCTTCCGGTAAACGATCCGCCTGATTTTGAATACAGTGATGCGGATGCAAGAGTCAGTATTGACAATGGCACCGTTACGGTTACCGTGGATGAGGACAGCGGAACCAACGGTTTCAATCTGATCAGCAATTTTGCCACAGAGATTATTGCCGGGCCCAACAATGAATCCGGTCAGAAGGTGAAATTCATTATCCAGAGTGTGGACAATCCGGATTTGTTCGCAGTGCTGCCTTCCATCAGTCCCGCAGATTATACAAGTTTGAGCGGAGCGAACGGAAATCTGACTTTTACCCTGAAGGAAAATGCGCATGGCACGGCACTGGTTTCGGTACTGCTGCAGGATGACGGCGGCACGGCATACGGCGGAATTGACAAGAGTGTGGTCAAAACTTTTGTCATCAAAGTAAACCCTGTCAATGACCGTCCGGATGCTCCGGAGATCAACCATCTGCATATTTATGAGGACAACGGAAATCCGGCCAACAATTATCAGCCTACGCCCGAAAACCAGGTGGAAGGCTTCCGGGTGGAGCAGTTCATCGAATCCATCACAGACCCGGATGTGGGCGGGGAAATTCCTGTTGCCATCGCCATCACTGACATTGACACTGATATGGACGGAAACGGCAGCTCTGATGGCAAATGGCAGTTTCAGCGCAGCGGAAGCACAGTGTGGACAACCATCAGTGAAAGCAGTCTGAGCGGAAACAATGCGCTGCTTCTGACGGCCAACGACAAAATAAGATTCATTCCCAACGCGGATTTCAACTCGGAACAGCCTGGAACGGCAAAAATGCCTTCCTTTACTGTCCGCTCCTGGGATCAGACAGGTGACAGTGCAGGCAAAGCAGGACAGTATTACAATATCGCCAGCAATGACACTGCCTTCAGCCAGAATGCCGTGACTGTTCCCCTGGAAGTCAAAGCCGTGAACGATGCGCCGGAACTGTGGAAAGGCAATGCCCTGATGCCGGCCCTGCCGGATACAGACGGCCCCTACAAAGCCAATAATGGCGCTGTTGTCATCACAGACATATCTGTCAAGGACACGGATATTGCACGCGGGGAGGGAGATAAACGTGTGCAGGTGACACTGGATGCGGAACTTGATGCCGGAAAGATATCTCTGGGCAGGACAACCGGGCTTACCTTTATCACAGGTGACGGGACAAATGACAACAGAATGGTGTTTACCGGCCTGCTTTCCAATGTGAATGCCGCCCTCAGTTCCCTGACGTATAAATATGACGGCACAGTGACTGCTCCCATTACCACGGACACCGTGACCCTTGAAGTGAGTGACTTGGGGAATTACGGTGTTCCGGGAGCCAAGACCGATACTGCTCTTATCAAAATTGATCTGAATCAGGGGCCCGGAGTCGGCGAGGTGAATGAGATTTTCATTGAAGGCTGCGCGGCAGTTCCTGTGGCAGACGGAATCCAGGATGCAGAAGGGGATGATATCCGCTCTGTCACCATCAGTTTCAAGGACAGCACATTTGTCACCGGGCAGGATGTTCTGCATTACAGCACAGCAGCAGCGACCAATATTGTGGCAAATTACAACTCTCAGACCGGAACCCTGACCCTCACAGTGGCAGGCGGAGGAACGGCTTCGGCAAGTGATTTTCAAAAAGTTCTCAGCACTGTAAAATATGAGAACACATCTGAGAATCCCAATACAGTGCAGCGCAAATTCAATATTGTTTCGGTGGATGAATACGGCAATATCGGAACAGCGGAATCTGTTGTCAGTGTGGTTCCGATAAATGATGCTCCCATCGCAAATATGCCGGATTCTGTATCCACACTCTCAGACACATCGGTTGTGATCAGCAATATCTCCCTGGGGGATGTGGATATGTCCCTGGGATTCGTCCATATGATTATTCATGCGGATCACGGAACACTGTCCATTGGACAGGATGCCATTTCCCGCATTGTCAGCGGCGGAGGAAGTGTAAGCGGAAACGGCGGCTCATCTGTCACAATAACCGCCAAACTCGCGGATGTGGCTCCGGGAGGCACACTGACAGCGCTGACCTATACTCCGGAAGCCGGATACAGCGGAACGGATGGCATAAAATTCACCATCAATGATCAGGGATATACGGGATTTTTCAAGGAAGGTGCGATCATCTGCGAACTTTCCGGTTATCTGAAAACGATACTGACCCCGGACGGGCAGTTGCCTCCCGATCCCATTGATACAGACGGCACGCCAAGCGATCCCAATGCCCAGGAAATTGAGAAGGAAATACCGGTTATCGTGATTCCGCCCAATACACCGCCGGAAATTGATCTGGATCCGGACGGAGACGGCGGTGACGGGCCGAATGATCGGCCTGCGGGGCCGGTTATTCCGGATACGAACACACCGCCCTATCTCAATGATCACAATGTGTATTTTATCGAACCCACTCCCAAGGATACCAACGGTGACGGCATTCCGGATGAGGTGATTGACTGCACACCGGTGCATATCGCGGATATCAGTGATCCGAATCCCCTGATCGTTGACCAGCAGGGAGATAATATCGCGTGGATGGAAATCCGGCTGACCAACCCCAAGGCCGGGGATATGCTGGCCGCTGATGTTTCCGGAACCGGCATTACCATTGTGTCCAACGGAATCGAAGCCGGAACCGGGCATCTGGTGCTGAAATTCAGCGGAGAGGCTTCCGCTGCCCAGTATGACAAGGTTTTGCGCACTGTCACCTTTGACAATGAATCGAACAATCCGGATCCCACACTTCGGGAAATCAAAGTCACAGCCAGTGATGTGAAGAATGCTGTGGGAGCTGTGGCCACCTCCAGAGTGGCTGTTGTGCCGGTCAACGATCCGCCTGTGAACACTGTGCCGGGCAAACAGGGAACCACCATTGACACTGCCATTGATTTTGAGGGCAGCATCTATGTGACAGACCCGGATTCGGGAACCGGGGATATCCGGGTGGAGCTTTCTGTTGAGAATGGAACCCTCACCCTGAAAACAGCCAATCCCGGTAATGGAACCTCACAGATTGTCATTGTGGGGACTGTGGATGAAGTCAATGCACTGCTCAAAGGGCTGGTATATACTCCCAATGCCGGTTACACGGGAACGGATATTCTCACAGTAAAAACCTCTGACCAGGGGTATACAGGTATCAATCCGGATTTTATTTCCAAAGATGCAGCAGGTATATGCGTTGTGGGCGATGGTGTGGATGAAAACGGATACACCTTTGCATGGGGACCGAACGGGGAAAAAATTCTGATACTCAATCCCGATGGCAGTATCATTCCGGGACCCTATGACGGCACACCGCAGGATCAGAATGCCCAGACAGATATTGACTATGTTCCCATTCAGGTGATCAAATCCGGGCCTCCGCCGGTGGAACCGCCTCCGACTCCGCCCACACCGCCCGCACAGCCCATTGTGTCTCCCGGAGAGGCAGAACTGGGCGGAATTCCGCTGGGCGCTGTCCGGCTTCCCGGAGCTTTTGGCATAACGGAAGGACCGGGAAGACCAAGCCTGAGCATCCGGGCGGGAGGTGAGGATTTCTTTGACTTCTGCTCTCTGGAGGAAGCCCTAAAACTGGGATGCCGTTTTGCCAACACCCGTGATCCCGAAGCCAAATTCAATGCGGTTTCCTGGGATTTTCTCACGGATCTGGGATGGACAGAGCCGTATCTGGATGAGGAATTTGATCTGTACAGCCGTCTCTTCCTGCGTCAGAAAGGCGATCCGGGCCTCAATATTCCGGCAGGAGCGTTTGAAGTTGATCTGGGCGGACAGCCCATACAGAAACCTCTGGTCTTCCGGCAGGGCAGCGGCATGGAAACCTTTAACACCAATGGCCCCGGTGAGCTGAAAAAGGCGTTCTTCTCAGGCCGTGAAAATCTGGACAGAACCGGCAGAGGGCCTGATCCCAGACCGGTCAGGGGTTAGGAATCGGTAATCAGGGGTTGGTTTTTTTAATGTTCAGGGATGCAACAACCCAGAACCCCAATCCCTGTCCCTCAGCCCAAACTTGCTGAAATTGAACAGTGCCTGCATTCTCAGGCACTGTTCGTTTTTTGGGGAATATCTGTCACAAAGTCTGCGGATAAAAATCCGCGAAAACTTACGGACAGGTATTTATGGGAGAGAATGTTCATCACTCAATTTTTAACCGCAGGGAGGAAAAAATGAAAGGAAGATTTGTTTGTTTTCATCTGCTGGCGATTGCTTTTTGGGTTTTTGCAGCATCTTATGCAACTGCACAAACTGATACGCCGGCAAAGACCGAATCATCCGGTCATGAATCTCACACAGGCCATGATCCCTCGAAATCATCCCCGCCATCTGATACCGAAAATGCACAGGCTGCTGATCATGATATGAAACAGCATGTGCAGATGATGGACGAGCATCTGAAAAAAATGGATACCCGGATGGAAAAAATCAGATCTGCCGCAGATCCGCAGGAACGGCAGAAACTGATGCAGGAGCATATGGCAGACATGAAAGAGGGCATGAAGATGCTGAAAAGTATGCCCGGCTGCAAAATGATGTCCGGCGGAGGCATGATGAAGGAAGATCATAAAATGGGGATGGGAATGGGAAATATGATGATGTGCCATCAGATGATGGAAATGAAGATGAAAATGATGCAGAGCATAGTGGAAGGCACTCTTGAATCTTCCCAAATGACAAAATAGGTTTTTATGACAGGGAGGTTTATTTCAACTCCCTGTCTTTACAAGGAGGACAGCAGATGAACAAAAAATCTCTGTATATGGGCATATTGATATTTTTGACAGTTGCGGGTTCTGCTGCGGCTCAGGTTTCCCATTCCCATCATGAATCCCATTCATCTGGAGCAACAGAGAAATCTTTTCACGCGAAAATGTCTGTTCCGGATGAAATCATGCAGGATCAGATTTTTCCGATAAAAATTTTTATTCAGGATGAAAAAGAACAAAGTGTTACGCAGTTTGATACATTTCAGGAAAAACTGATGCATCTTATCATCGTCAGTGATGACCTCGGTTTTTTCCTTCATCTTCATCCGGATTATAAGGAAAATGGCTTTTTTCTGACGGAAACCATGCTTCCGGATGCCGGAAATTATACTCTTTTCTGTGATTATAAACCGTCGAATGCCGGAGAGCAGGTTTCAGTGCTGAAACTCCGTGTGAAAGGAACCGGGAAATCGCGGGATGTGCCGGACACAGAGAAAAACGAAAAAATTATCGAAGATGTAAAGGTCAGTATGAATTTTTCACCGAAAACAGTGAAGGCGAATGAGGAAACAACTCTCACCTTCAGTCTGAAACAGGTTTCGGATGACAGCCCTGTTAAAGAACTGCAACCCTTTCTCGGTGAAAAAGGTCATCTTGTCGTAATCAGAAAATCAGAAGTCTTAAGCGCCAGTGACTATATTCATGCACATGCCATGAAAGAAGGGGAAGAGTCTGAAATAAAATTTATGACCAAATTTCCCGGTGCTGACATTTACAGAATATGGTGTCAGTTTAATTACAAAAACAGAGTCCTGACTGCTGATTTCCGGATAAATGCTGAATGACGGACAGAGATTCTCCTGACCGGTCCCTGCATCTGACACGGAGATGATCGCCGTTGATGATCTCGTAAAAAGTCAAAAAATGCGTCACTCCGGCGAAAGCCGGAGTCCAGAACTATATGGAAATACTGGATTCCGGCTTACGCCGGAATGACGAATAACTGTAAAAAATGACTTTTCACGAAACCATGTTATACTGATCCAATTTTGGTTTTCTTTGGCACAAAAATTGATGACAGTCTGGAAACATGCCTTTCTGACCCGTATCGGCATTATTCTGAGCCGGAAATGACTGTTTTTCTGCAATCCGGTCTGAAAGCAAAAATCATGCCCGAGAAAACCAAAATTGGATCAGTATAATTCGCATTATTAAGAAGGCAATGAAACGGGCGCAAAAATGCTCACATCCATAAATGAAAAAATTGACAGTTTCACAGCATTTACAAAAACGCTGGAAGGTTATGAAAAAGGGGAGGCACAGACTTTTCTGAACCGGCTGTTTCAGGTGTTCGGTCATGCAGACTGTCATGAGGCCGGAGCCAGGTTTGAAAAACGGATCAAGACCGGGAAAACCACAAAATTTGAAGACCTTCTTTTTCCGGGCAGAGCCATCATAGAAATGAAATCAAGGGGAAAAAACCTTGCGGATCATATCCTGCAGGCAAGGGAATACTGGGACAGAAGTTATCAGGAAGAGAAAACACCCTTTGTTGTTCTGTGCAATTTTGACCGGTTTCTGATATTCAACTGGTTCATGCAGAATTCTCCGCTGGATTCTCTGGCAGTGGAAGAACTGAGAACCAGATGGCGGGCGCTGGCTTTTCTGTCCAAAGAGCCTGTTGAACCGGTTTTCAGAAACAATGTGGAAAAAGTGACGGCAGAAGCGGCTGAAAAACTGCTGAAAATATACCATTCAGTAATTAACAGAGGAGAAGATAAAAACAGGGTTCAGAAATTTGTGCTGCAACTGCTGGTGTGTCTTTTTTCAGAAGACATTGGTCTTTTTCCCATTGCGGATTATTTTTTGGCATTGCTCCAGGAAGGCAGGAAAAATCACTCTGCCAATGCGTTCATTGCCGATCTTTTCCGGCAGATGAATAACCCCAAAAAAGCCAAAGACGGCAGATTCAGGGACGTAAATTATTTCAACGGCGGAATATTCAAGGAAATCAATTTAATAAAACTGAATACGCATGAACTTGACCTGCTGGAGGAAACAGCAAAATTTGACTGGAGCAGAATAGAACCCGCTATTTTCGGTAATATATTTGAATACAGCATGGACAGCAAAGAGCAGCACGCCACAGGCGCGCATTACACCTGTGAAAAAGATATAATGAAAATCGTAAGACCGACCATTATAACGCCCTGTATTAAAAAAATAAACAGAGCATCAACTCTGGAGAATCTGCTGAAAGCAAGGGAAGATCTGGGCAAAATCAAAGTGCTGGATCCGGCATGCGGCAGCGGAAATTTTCTGTATATCGCATTGAGGGAACTGAAAACGCTTGAGATTGAAATACTTTCAAAAATCAGCGAAAATTTCAGAAAATACCGCATACAGGACGTTTATTCTGTCATCAGACTGAAACAGTTTTACGGAATTGACAGCAATCCCTTTGCCGTGGAGCTTGCAAAAGTCACTTTGTCCATCGGCAAAAAAATATTTAATGACCAACTGATTTCCTTTATAAAAAAGAACCAGCTTTCACTGGATTTTGAAGACAGAACCCTGCCTTTTGATGATCTTGACCAAAACATTGTCACAGACGATGCGCTTTTCTGCAACTGGCCCAAAGCTGATGTTATCATAGGAAATCCGCCTTTTCTGGGTGGCAAATATCTCCGCATCGAAAGAGGGGATGAATATGCGGAAAAAGTGTACAAAGCCTTTCCGGATGTGAAAGGCCAGCCGGATTACTGCGCGCTGTGGTTCCGCAGGGCCCATGACAGCAGTGCAAAAAGAATCGGGCTGGTGGGTACGAATTCTGTGGCACAGGGAGTGACGAGAAAGGCAGGTCTTGAATATATTGCAGAAAATAAGGGAATCATAACAAATGCTGTTTCCACGCAGGTGTGGAGCGGAACCGCAAATGTGCATGTGAGCATTGTGAACTGGGTGAAAAATAAAAAAGATGTCCCGGAGGAACGGAAACTTGATGATGCAAAAGTGGATTTTATCAATTCAAGCCTGAAAGCGGAACCTGATTATACAGGTGCAAAACGTCTTGCTGAAAATCTTGGCAAATCTTTTCAGGGCTGTGAACTCTCAGGCAAAGGATTTTCTGTATCTGCTGAAACCGCAAAAAAATGGATGGAATCTGACCCCAAAAACAGAGAGGTTCTCAAACCCATGATGGACGGCAAATCTTTGGTGAATCCGGGGATTGAACTGGAATGGGTGATTGATTTCAATGACATGGCTTTGGAAGAGGCAGGCAGATATGAATTGCCGTTTGCCCATGTGGAAAAATATGTGAAACCGGAACGTATGAAAAACAAAGAAAGGAGCAGAAAAGAAAAATGGTGGCTGTTTGGCAGGCCAAGACCGGTCATGCGAAAAGCCCTGAACGGTCTGAAATGTTATTTCTGCCTTCCCAAAATAGCAAAATACACCTGTTTCCGTGCCATTGACATTTCCATTGTGCCCTGCGAAGCAAACATGGTGATTGCAGGTGATGATTTTTTTGTTCTGGGCGTATTGAACTCCAAACTGCATCTGAATTGGGTGTCAGCGCAAAGATCAACATTGGAGGACAGAACCAGATACACCAACACCACCTGTTTTGAAACCTTTCCTTTTCCGCATGATGCAAAAGAAATCCATAAAGAAAAAGTAAGAGAAATAATGGGGAAACTTGAAAAATACAGGACAGAAGAGGCAGTTTCCCGAAAATGCACACTGACAGTTCTGTATAACAAATTTTTCAAAGAACCTTCCGGTCATCTTTCCAAACTGCACAGAAAACTTGATAAGGCAGTTTGCGACTGCTATGGATGGAAATACAGTGAAACCGGTTCTTACAATGAAAATCTGTTTCTCTTAAACCGTCAGAAAGCGGAAGCAGAGATAGGATGATCCCGAAAAAAATCATAATTTCATTTTTTTCGTCATTCCGGTGAGATCCGGAATGACAACAGTGCCTAACATCAGTCAAGAACACAAAAAGGAGAATTCAATGCCCCATCCTTTGGAAAAAAAGCTGTTTTATACCAAAAATGAATATCTGGAAATGGAAGCTGCCGCAGATTACAGGAGTGAATACTGCAGCGGTGAAATTTTTGCAATGTCCGGAGGAACTGTAAGACACAGCATCATTTGTTTCAATCTGAACAGAAGTAGTTGGGAAGCAACACGAAATAAAGACTGCACCGGCTTTGAAAGCAACATGAAAGTGGAGATTGCCCCCGCGGATGCGTATGTTTATCCCGATGTAAGTTAGGAGTTACGCAGTTGAAATATAACTCACTGTTTTTATTAGCTGTAACATTTTTAGATACATAATAAATTCAGTCGGTTAGAATTCAACTGCGTAACTCCTATAAGTGTTGTCTGCGGAGAAATTGAGCTTGCCGAAAATACAACGGACGCGATCACCAATCCGGTGCTGATCATCGAAGTCCTGTCTCCGGGCACCGAATCTTTTGACAGAGGAATGAAATTTGAATATTACCGAATGCTGGCGTCTGTCAAAGAATATGTGATGGTTTCTCAGGATCAGCCCAGAGTGGAAACCTATTTCAGGCAGAATGAAAATATCTGGCAATACAGGGTTGTCAGGGGGCTTGATCAGACTGCGGTTTTGCAGTCCCTTGCATATGAGATTGCCCTTAAAGATATTTACCATAAGGTGCTGTTTGATTAACGAACGATGGCAGATATGGACAGACACCTTCAGTTTTTTATATTTGGCAAAGATTAAATTCCCCTCAGGAAGTTCCGAAAATGGATTTGGATTATCAATATCTTGAAATTAAAAAATAAAATCTGAAAACACCAAAATCTCTCAGGCTTTTGATTCAGCAAAGGATTTATGATAAACTCTCCATCTGAACAGGAATCTGCACCACAGAAAATTTCCATACAGCAGTTTCTGCAAATCCCCTGGATGGGACTGCGCTCTGATTTGATTCTCTATCCCGGCCCAACGGATTTTGACGGCCAGCGCTCCTGGATTCTGGAAGATCCGGTACGGGGAAACAACTTCCGGCTGGGACACGCGGAAGGGGAGCTGATTTACCGGCTTGGCAATCTGCCGGATCCGGATGCGGCAGTGGAACATCTTTACAGAACCACGCCCCTGCGTCCCACCCTGCAGGAAATTGTGACTTTCATCATCATGCTCCAGAGAGAATCCCTTGCCATCCTTCCTGCCGAGGCTGTCATTGACCGGGAAAAGCAGAAAAAAGGCATGGAAAATCCAAGTTTTTTTCAGCAGATCATGCAGGGCAACATTTATTTCCGCATTCCCCTGCTGCGTCCTGACAGATTCCTGAGCCGCACCCTGCCCTGGGTTTCCCTGCTCTGGTCTCCGGTTCTGCGCTGGGCCTATCTGTTCTGCGGCCTTGCGGGACTGACGCTTACCCTGCAGGAAATCGAACTGTATCTGAAAACTGTCAATTATCTTTTTACTCCTCAGGGATGGCTGTGCTTTATTCTCTGCCTCGGTTTGCTGAAAACGGGCCATGAGTTTGCCCATGCCTATACGGCCAAACATCTGGGGCTTCATATCCGAAGCATAGGGGTGCTGTTTATTGTCATCTGGCCCCTGTTTTATACCGATACCACAGATGTTTGGAAAGTGCCTGATCGGCGCAGGCGCATATGGGTCAGTGTGGCGGGTGTCACCTTTGAACTTGTGGTGGCCGGAGTCGCGCTGCTGTTCTGGGCTTTGCTGCCTGACGGAATTGTGCGCAGTCTCATGTTTTTTCTTTCCGGCACTTCGATTCTCTCCTCTGTGTTCATCAATCTCAATCCCTTTATGCGCTATGACGGATATTATGTGCTCATGGATCTCTGGGGAATTGACAATCTCCGTCCCCGTGCCTCCGCGATGCTGCGTCATGCCCTCCGCAGACTTCTGCTGGACTGGAAAGGCCCCGCGCCGGAAATTCATCCCAAACAGCGCAGCCTGATTGTTTACGGTTTTCTGGCTGCTCTTTACAGAATATCCATCGGCATTTCCATTGCCATTGCTGTGTACTGGCTGTTCTTTCCCATGCTGGGACTGATTATTTTTGCAGCGGAAATATGGCTGTTTATCCTTTTTCCCCTGTGGGTGGAAATCCGGGCGGTGATTGTCCAGAGGAATTTACTGGGATCCAAATTCCGGCTTCTTCTGAGTTCCCTGATATTTCTGACTGCAATGGGGCTGCTTGTGCTGCCTCTGCCGCACACAGAAGATGTGCCTGCCCTGCTTGTGCATAAGGATGCCTCGGAAATCAAGGCCCAGGTTCCCGGAGAACTGGTCATAGAATTGCCGAAAGAGGGAAATGAGGTCAAAGCCGGAGAACTCCTGTCCCGCATTGCAAGTGATGCTCTGGAATATGAAATGCATCAGGCAAAATTTGATCTGGAAGGTGTGCGCGCAGCCATCCGCAGTCTGGGCAGCGGCGGGGAACAGGGCGCTCACCGCAAATGGCTGATTGCAGAAGAGCAGCGGCTGCGCACTTCTCTGGAAAAATACCGGCAGGCTTTGGCACAGTTGGAAATCCGCGCTCCTGTCAGCGGCAGGATTGCGGAGGTGAATCCGGATTTGTACAAAGGCGCATTTGTGGCAAAAGACACCTGGCTGTTTACAGTGGCCGATCCCAGGTCTTATGAAATAAAGGCTTTTGTCCATGAAAAATTCATCTCCGGCATCAGTGCCTCGGAGATTCTGCAAACCCGATCCCGTTTTGCCGGTCCGGAACTGCCGGAACTGGAGGCGGATTTTGTGAGCAAAAGCCTTTTCCCGGTACAGCGGCTGCCAAATACCAGTCTGTTTGATTTTTCCGGAGGCCCCATTGTGTCTGTGCGGGATATGTTCGGCGTGCGCCCCAGAGATGCCTATTTTGCCTTTACCTTCAAAGTGAAACACGCGCCGAACCACCTTCCCCACGGTCTTCCGGCATGGATGAAAATCAGAACCGCAGAAAAATCTTTTCTCGGTGATATAGTCACCAGAGTGTGGAAGCATATGCTGGAAAGAGGATTTTTTTGAACAGTCCCGCCAAAAACACCTGTCAGGAAGAGAATATCATCGGGACAATTCTTCAGCACTGTCCTGATGTGCAGGCCATTTATCTTTTTGGCACATACGGAACCGGGGATCAATGGCCTGACAGTGATGCGGATGTTGCCCTGCTGCTGGATGTGCAGGCTGCAAAGCAGGCCGATTTTTTTCTGTTCAGCGATCTGCATTCCGATCTGGAAGAACTGCTGGAAAAAAAACAGATATTCTGAATCTGAGAGAACTTTCCACTGTGTTTCAGAAAGAGGTGAGGTAGTGGGACTTTTTATGCTGATTATTTTATTTTATAAATCAGCATATTAGCTAAAAACAGCACAAACAGTATCATGGATGTATCGTATAACTATTTGTATTTACTATGTATAGATAATAATCAGTATTTCTTAAAAAATATAATAATATAAAATAGTTATATTTAAATCAGTTCGTGCAGACCGACTACCAGAGGTGATTATGGCAAATCGCAGAATTTACTGTGCAGATCTGTGCGCAGCAGAGGAGTTTGAAATGCTTACCCTTTCTTTTTATCAAAAACTCAATGAGGAAAGAAAAGCCATACTGGAATCTTTTGAGGAAACAGGAAAGGTGCCGTATGAATGATGTGGTCATCAACAAAATTCAGCCGATCCAGCGCTGCATTGCCAGAGCGCGGGATGAGTTTGAAAAATCCGGTGATGAATTTGACACAGATTATACCCGGCAGGATGCGGCAATTCTGAATCTGCTGCGCGCATGTGAACAGATCATTGATCTGGCAAATCATATTATCCGCACATACAAAATGGGAATTCCCGCAAGCAGTGCGGAAAGTTTTCTTCTGCTGGCAGCGCAGTCTGTCATTGACCGGGAAATGGCTCTGCGTCTTGGCAGAATGGTTCAGTTTGGCAATATTGTCATTCATGAATACCGAAAAACACATATCGGGATTGTAAAAAGTGTGATACAGAAAGAATGCAGAGATCTGCTTGATTTTGCAGCAAAGATAAAGTCATTTGTCGGAAAGTGCATATGATTTTGAAAAAACGGAGGAAAAAAATGAAAGGCATTTTCAGAAAAACGATTGTTGTTTCTTTTGTTCTGTGTCTGCTTATGTGTCCTGTCATGAGGGAAACAGGAGCGGAGTCAGTGGAAGATGATCCGGCTGCAAAGACCGAACCCCTGCCCTCAGCCGCTGAAGATGCGGCAGCAGGAGAGGATATGGGCACTGAGGAAGGGTACAAAGCCTATCCTGCGCTGTTTGAGGCAAAGCAGAAAGCCGTGCTGTCCGCGGGGCTGGCCGGTTCCCTGACCAGTGTCAAATATGATGTGGGAGATCATGTCAAAAAAAATGCGGTTATTGCCACAGTGGATATTGGGGATCTGGCTTTGAAAAAGAAACGCAGCGAGCTGGCCCTGCGCCATCTGGATGTGCAGGTCAGGGATTTGACGAATCTCAAACAGCAGGGACTGGCCACCAATGAGGATCTGGCCAAATCCAAAATGGAACAGGATGTCACCCGTACAGATATTGACATTTTCCGGCGTCAGCTTGGAAAATCGACCATTTCGGCTCCCTTCAACTGCATGGTGGTCCGCCGCCATGTGCAGCCCCATGAATGGGTGACCGAAGGCCAGCCAGTCATGGATGTTGTGAATCTGGATGAAATCCGGGCAGTTGCCAATATTCCAGCACATCTGGCGGTGCAGTTGAAAAAAAACAGTGTTCACACCTTTTTTGTCACAGATTTGAATGCCGAAGTCACAGGAAAAGTGACGGCTGTGGCTCCGGAAGTGGATGAACGCAGCAATACAGCGCAGGTGATCTGGACAGTGGAAAAAGGCAATACAAGCCTGCTGCCCGGCATGAAAGGGGAAGTCCGCATTGAGCCGTAAACCGCCATCCTTCACTGTCATGGGGGCAGCCGTGCAGAACCGGGATTCAGAACAGTCTTCTGCTTCGGGAAATCCCGCGGAAACGGAAAAACTTTCTCTTCCTGCCAATGACTCAGGACAGCCGGAAAAGAAAAAAATTGAAATCCGGCTGGTTCCCCGTGCAGAGCGCAGAGAGCCGCAGCATCCTTCCCCAATTCCGCAGCCAAAGTCTGCCCAAAATGAGGAAAAACCCGGCACGCAGCAGTCTGCTGCTCCGGTCGGGGAAAAAAATGGCAGTTCCGTTCAGGCAGCCATGCCTTCGGCAGGGGCGGATCCCCGCCATATCATTCTTGCCAAGTTTATCCGTTTCTGCGCGTCTGTATTTTCCACTTCCCTGCCCCAGGAGGCAGCCGCGCTGGCTGTCAACCGCATTTCAGAAGTGGTGCGGGTGGATCGGGCAGTTCTGGTGCGCCTGAAGGGAAGAAATCCCATTGTGGCTGTCACCGGCGGAGGAACAGCCGCGCAGGACAGTTTTTTTGCCGATGCAGTGGAATCGGTGCGGGATCGCTACAGAGGCAGGCAGGAGACTG
This sequence comes from uncultured Desulfobacterales bacterium, assembly GCA_964505535.1. Classification (GTDB taxonomy): domain Bacteria; phylum Desulfobacterota; class Desulfobacteria; order Desulfobacterales; family Desulfococcaceae; genus JAABRU01. The sequence continues at coordinate 22,640 of CAZDIU010000047.1, forward strand.
TTGTGGTTCCCCGCATACCGGATGAGGCAAAAAACAGTGTTCCCCATCTGTGGAAGATTCAGCAGAATATGGGCGAAACCCGCATTCTGTGGCTGCCTCTGCGGCTGAGTCTTGAGGAAAAAATCTTTCCCCGTTATGCCCTGTGGCTGGAACGCTGGCAGAATCAGCCCTGGGAAAAGGGGGATATTGAACTGCTCCAGCATACTGCGCTTTTCCTCGGACACGGGCTGGAGCGGACAAAAAGCGAAACCCGATCCGGCAGCCTGTTTTCCCGAATCGTGCCGGCCGCGATTGTGCTGACCTTTCTGGCTCTGCCCGTAACTTCTTCCGTCACTGCTCCGGCCCGCGTCATGCCGGATCAGCCCCATCACATTTTTGCGCCCATGGACGGCATACTCAGGGAACTGGTGGCAAGACCCGGTCAATGGGTGGAAAACGGGGATCTGCTGTTCCGCTATGATGCGCGGGTGCTGGACAAGCGTCTGGATGAGGCACATCGGAATGTGGCTGTGGCAAAAGCCAAGCTGATCCGTCTGGAAGGCGCATCCCACAAAGATCCCGAGGCACGGGCGGAAACGCCGGTGCAGGAACTGGAAGTGCAGCGCGCGGAGGCGGATGCCCAGTTTTTTGCAAAACAGAGAGCCAGAGCAGATGTGCACACGGCCAGATCCGGTGTGATTGTGCTTGATGATCCGGATGCCCTGATTGGCGCGGCTTTGCAGACCGGTCAGGCCGTGATGAGCGTGGCAGATCCCGCGCAGACCAAACTTCGTATTATGGTTCCGGCCAGTGACGCGGGATTTCTCAAAAACGGAGCCATGGTTTCTGTGCGGCTTGACAGCAATCCGCTGCGCAATCTGTCTGCGGTCATTACCCGTGTGGGGTTTGAAATGAAAATATCAGAAGAGCAGATTCCCTCGGTGCTGGTGGAAGCCATGTGGGTGGGAGATGCGCCTGAGGCAAGGCCCGGACAGAAGGGAACCGTGAAAATCTTTGGAGATTCCACCTTCATGGGCTGGCAGATTCTGCGCAAACCCCTGATTATCCTGCGCACCGTCACAGGGTTCTGACCAAGTGCCCTGCCAGGTCTGACTTTGTGATTTCACCTTCACAGAAAAACCGGATTTTTCAAAAAAATCCGGTCTTTTGGAAAAAATTATGTTTCAGATCAATGGAGAATTGGTATAATTATCTCTCTTAACCTGAAGCTGTCACCCGCTGTATTGCCGCATAGTCCTTTTCTGTGGGCATGGCAACCCCTGCTTCTCATTAGAAATCCAAACAGAACCGTCTTCGGTCAGAAAATCTTTCAGCAGGCAAAGGCGCGGATACATCATGCAAAGCCATTTGTCATGGCGTGACAAATCTTCCGCCTCCGCGCCAACAACATTGCCCAGCCATTCCTTTATTTCCGGACTGTTCACATTGTCATTATATACTGATCCAATTTTGGTTTTCTTTGGCACGAAAATTGCGGAACTGAGAAAACATCCCTTTCCGAACCTGTTTCCGCAGATTTTCCGGATCAGAACAGTCATTTTTCCGCAGTCCGGTCTGAAAACAAAAAGTATGCCGGAGAAAACCAAAATTGGATCAGTATACACCCATTTTTCATTGCCGGTATTGTACGGCGGATCAATGTAAATGCACTTCACTTTTCCCGCGTAATACGGCAGAAGGGCTTTCAGGGCCACAAGATTATCCCCCTGAACCAGCAGATTCCCGCTTTCCGGATCACCCACAGACAAATCCGGGTCACATCTGAGCAGATGAAAAGCAACTTCCTTATGATGATTCACCACGGCCTTTTTGCCGATCCAGTCCAGTGTGGGCATTTCAACTCCATAAGCAATGAAAAAAATTTGGGCAGCGGCTCAAGTCCAAGCCGGTTTAAAAAGCATGGGCGGGTTTGAAACCCACCCCTGCCGGATTACCAAAAAAAACTCCCCTCCCTTGAGGGAGGGGGCGGGGGGAGG
>CAZDIU010000048.1:0-24506 GCA_964505535.1 uncultured Desulfobacterales bacterium
CCTCCCCTGACCCCTCCCGCAGGGGGAGGGGAATTTTATCCTTAAGGAAACGGCAGATGGGGTTTCCAGTATGCGGAATTAAAAATGTATCAGCTTAACCGTGTCCCGGCTTTCACGGATTTGTCCAGCGCGGCCACAACCACGTCTTTGCCATCCACCGCGGCCAGGAGCATCCCTTTGGAAAGGATGCCCATGAGTTTGGCAGGTTTCAGGTTTGCGACAAGGATGACCTGTTTGCCCACCATTTCCTCTGCTGTGTAACTTCCGGAAATGCCGGATACAATGGTTCGCACCTCTCCCACATCCACTTCCAGTTTCAGCAGCTTTCTGGCACGGGGAACCGCCTCTGCTTTGAGCACAGTGCCCACCCGCAGATCCACTTTTGCAAAGGTTTCCATGTCAATTTCCGGCAGAAACTCCGGTGCTGTGATTTCTTCCGCTTCAGCCTGCACCTCTTCCGCGCTGTCTTTTTTCATCTCAATGCGCGGAAACAGCCGGGTGGATTTGGGCAGAACAGTTCCCGGTTTCAGGGTTTTCCATGCTCTCAGGTTTTCCAGCAGATAAAACTCCGTGTTGGGATCCAGTCCCAGATGCTCCTGCATCTTTGCCGCGGTTTCCGGCATGACCGGCCAGATCAGCCCGGACACGATCCGCAGGGTTTCCAGGAGATGGTAAATCACGGCCTGCAGTTCCTTTTGTGAGGATTTTTTCTTTGCCAGTTCCCAGGGCGCTGTGGTGTCCACATATTTGTTCATGTGGCTGATAAGTTCCCACACAGCCAGCAGTCCCTTGTGAAACGCGAATTCTGACATGGCTTTTTCATAATCCTCAATCACCCGCTCGGCATGGCCTTTGAGATCACCGGCCTGAAAGCGGCAGAGTTCGTCCTCCACCCCCGGTTCGGCCTCGGGCACAATGCCTTTGAAATACTTGTGCGTCATGGCAATGACCCGGCTGAACAGATTGCCCAGATCATTGGCCAGGTCGGAATTGATCCGCTGCACCAGGGCTTCTTCACTGAAATTGGAATCCAGACCGAAAACCATGTCCCGCATCAGGAAAAAGCGGAATGCCTCCAGACCGTATCTGTCCCTGAGTTCCAGAGGCTCCACCACATTGCCCAGACTCTTGGACATCTTGCTCTGTTCCACATTCCAGTATCCATGCACATTGAGATGCTGATAAACCGGAATGCCCGCAGCTTTGAGCATGATGGGCCAGTAGATGCCGTGGGGTTTGAGAATGTCTTTTGCCACCACATGCTGCACATGGGGCCAGAATTTGCCAAACATTTCACCGTCGGGATAATCCAGAGCGGACACATAGTTGAGCAGCGCGTCAAACCAGACATAGGTGACATAGCGATCATCAAAAGGCAGGCTGATTCCCCATTGCAGACGGCTTTTGGGCCGGGAAATGCAGAGGTCCTCCAGCGGTTCCCGGAGAAAGGCCAGCACTTCGTTTTTATAGCGTTCAGGCCGGATGAAATCCGGATGCTGCGCGATGTGGTCAATGAGCCAGTCCTGATATTTGCTCATTCTGAAAAAATAATTGGATTCCTTGATAATTTCCGGCTCAGTTTCATGATCCGGGCATCTGCCGTCCACCAGTTCCCGATCCGCGTAGAAGCGTTCACAGCCGAAGCAGTATTTTCCTTCGTATTCGCTGAAATAAATATCACCTGCATCATAAATCTTCTGCAAAATCCGGCTGACCAGTTTCATGTGAGCGGGATCTGTGGTGCGGATAAACTGCCTGTAACCGATATTGAGTTTGGGCCACAAGTCCCTGAAAAGCTGGCTGATTTTGTCCACATAAGCCCTGGGGCTCATATTTTCTTTCCGGGCGGCCCGTTCAATTTTGTCACCATGCTCGTCGGTTCCGGTCAGAAACCAGGTTTCCTCCTGCTGCATGGCATGAAAACGGCAGGCTGTATCTGCGGCAATCGTGGTATAGGCATGGCCCAGATGGGGTCGTGCATTCACATAATAAATGGGTGTGGTGATATAAAAACGCCCGGACATTTTGTCTCCTAATTCTCTTTTATTTTTATATTTTCCAAATCAAATTCATATTCGGTGCCGTCTTCCAGTGCCACGGCCACCCGCCTGCATATCACATTCTGGCGCACAATTCTGCCCATGCCCTTGGAAGTCTCTGCCATGGTCCCGATTTCCGGAAACTCCGCGCGCAGCGCAGCATAGGTCTCGTTTTCATAGGTCAGACAGCACATCAGCCTGCCGCACTGTCCGGATATTTTGGTTGGATTCAGGGAAAGTCCCTGTTCCTTTGCCATCCGGATGGAAACCGGCTCGAATTTTTCCAGAAAAGAGGAACAGCAGAGCACCCTGCCGCACCTGCCGATTCCCCCGCACATTTTTGCCTGGTTCCGGATTCCCACCTGACGCATTTCAATACGGATGCGGAATTCCTTTACCAGCAGTTTCACCAGTTCCCGGAAATCCACCCGTCCGTCTGCAGTGAAAAAAAAGGTGAGTTTTCCGGAATCAAACGTGCTTTCCACGGAAAAGAGATTCATTTCCAGTCCCAGGGTGCTGATGCATTCCTCACAGAAGGCATGAGCCTGTTTTTCCAGTTGGGCATTCTGCTCCAACTGCTCAAAATCCTTTTCCGCAGCCAGTCGGAAAACTTTTTTGAGAATCCTTTCCGATTCGTACTCATCACGGTTTTCCGGTGGCACAGCCACATAGCCGAATCCGAGCCCCTGTTCGGTTTCCACAATCACGGGATCCCCCTGTTTCAGCACAAAGGCCCCGGCGTTGAAATCATACACCTTTCCCGCAGGTTTGAACCGCACCCCGACAACTTTAAGCATATTCACCTTTCGCGAGACGCAGCATCATCACCTCCACCGTGAGTCTGGGATTCGCGTTGGCCTCAAGGGATTTGCGCGCACTCTCAAGCGCATCAATTTTGGACATGAGAAAAGGCACTGTCACTTTCCGGGCCATATCTTCAGCCAGCCGCACCAGATCCCGGTTCATCACTTTTTGCGGGGCATAGCGGCAGACAATCAGATCCCGCAGCCAGATGCCGAGGATATCCAGGCACTCTGCAAGCATCTTTTTCTGACCTGCCATTTTTTCGGCAGCAAGCAGGATTCCTGCCGGAAACACGGGATTTCCGGGAATCAGCATATCGGAAACCGTGCGAATCAGCCAGGTTCTCAGCCCGATCCATTCCCGGCAGTTCATGTCTCCCCCGCTGATCTTTGACAGGTTCCCGCCGGAAAGCAGGGCCATGATCTCCGCGTCTGCCGCGTTCAGCCCCTGTTTTTCCATCAGCAGATTCCGCACAGTTTCCTGCGACAGAGGCATGAACCGCACTTCCTGACAACGGGATACAATCGTTGGCAGCAAATCCGACTTCTGGTCCGCTGTCAGAATCAGAACGGTCCGATCAGGGGGTTCCTCCAGCATTTTGAGCAGCGCATTGGCCGCTTCCGGATTCATTGCCTGGCTGCGGGAAATAATGGCTGCCCGGATTTTCGCCTCATAGGGTTTCATGGACAGCAGATCGCAGAGTTCCCGGATCCTGTCTATCCGGATCAGCGCACCTGACGGCTCCAGATAATGGATATCCGGATGATTTCCGGACCGGATCTTCCGGCACGATCGGCAGGTGCAGGAAGCCCAGGAGAGAAATCTTCCGTTTCCTGATGGCGGCTGCTTCTGTTTTGTTTCGCAGTTGCAGGCCATGGCAAACACCTGTGCGGCGATCTGTTTCCCTGCCCCTGCAGCTCCGGTGAAAAGAAGGGCATGGGGAATGTTCCCCTTCCGGATAAACACTGCCAGCTTTTTCAGGGATTTCTGCCCCCTGAGTATGTCGGTATCAAAATTTGACACGGGCAGGGACTCAGGCTGCTGATCGGGCATCCACCCGTTCCTTGAGTTCTTTCCCGCATTTGAAAAATGGAAGCCGCTTGGGATGGATGGTCACTTTTTCCCCTGTTTTGGGATTTCTCCCTGTATAACTTTTGTATTTTTTGACAAAAAAACTGCACAGCCCGCGAATTTCCACGCGTTCGCCTTCGGCCAGCGCGTCGGCCATGCTGTCAAAAAATATCTCCACCACTTTGGCTGCCTCGGTCTTTGAGATATTCGCCTCGTTCTTCAGGGTCGAAATCAGTTCCAGTTTGTTCATGTCTGCTCCTTTGTTCTTTTCTAACCACATTAATAAATTCAGATTGCTGTCCTGATAAACTCCCGCGTGTCCGATCTCCCAGTCAGCAGAACTGCACGGAAAAGGCCAGCATCGGGACAAATCATTCCAACAGTCTGTTTTCCCTTGTTTTATTCAGAAACTGCTGAACACGGCTGCTGCCCCGTGCCATGCCCGCTGTTTCCTGTTAATATTGGAAATTTAACAGAAAGTCAAGTTGTTATGATAAAATTTCCGGGATTTTTTCCACATCGGATTCATCCACTTCCGCAGCAGCGTACTGTCCCAGCACTTCGATGTTGACAATCACGCGGTTTACACCCTTATAGCGGGAAAAGATGCCGCGCACACCGGCAAAGGGCCCGGAAATCACCATAACCCTGTCTCCCCGCTCAAAATGCGGGCCGATGCTCAGAGGATTGTCCGTGGATACCATGATTTTCAGAGAGGCAATGGTTTCCTCCGGCACAGGAACCGGACCGGATTGACTTCCGATCAGTTGGACAGCTCCCACTGTTTTGAGGATGTCCAGATGCTCCCGCGGATCCAGACTGGTTTTGACAAAGACATATCCGGAAAAAAGCGGAACCCGGATCATCTTTTTCCGGTCTGTGCGACGGCTCCGGACCAGAATTTTGGGAAGAAAAACTTCTCTGGATTTTTTCATCAGCGCATTGCTGACCACATTTTCACAGCGGCTTTTGGTATGCAGCACATACCATTCAGGCACAAGTATATTGCATTTCATCAGATTGTCCAGCCTCAGTTGGAACCGACGCCGCCCAGTCCGTGCAGGTTGATCATGAATCCGTAACTGCGCTCATTCTGGTCTTTTGCATACCGCAGGTTCAGAGACCAGCACTGGGTTCGGTACCAGAACCCCAGACTCTGCCTGAGTTCCTCATCGGCCTCCATATCCTTTTCATAATCCGCATGCAAAGACAGGGCTGATGTCATCTGCACATTCAGCCGCATATAAAGGGATTCGTTCACGTCCTTTGTATACCGGTGTTCGGCAAAAAACAGATCACCTCGGCCGTCATGCAGGGAAAGAGCTGTGTTATGAGAAATCAGGCGGTTCTCCTGATGGGACCACTGCGCGTCCGCACCCAGGGAGAACCAGTGGAGGGGCGTAATGTCTATTTTCCCGAAGAAAGGGGACAGATGACTGTCTTCCTCGGGATTGGTCTGATCATCCAGGTTGTAGTCATAATTGGCCTCAGCCATATCATATTCATAAAAATCATAGCTCTGCCCCAGTTCGAGACGGCAGAAGCGGTTATAGTCATAGGCATTTTGTCCGGAAGAACTGTCCGGGGCAGAAGGTGTTTTCCCTGCCGTCCGGGAAGTAAGGGTCTGGACCAGAGAGAGGTTGATGCGGCTGCGCTTTTCAATGCGATCCAGGGTGTCGTAATAGGGATATTCGTCCTGATCCTGATCCGGCACAAGTTCATAGGTGATCTGGGGCCGGATGCCATGCCTGATTTTTTCCGGCAGAAACCGGCTGTGTTCCTGCATATCGCTGTTTCCGCTTTCCAGAGAATACACCCGGAAAAATTCCGTATAGAGTTCGAGTCTGGCATCAAACATTTCCCGGTGAAGAGTTCTGTCCTTTTTTGTGTCCCCCTCATCGGTCCGGTCAATATACCAGAACGTTTCCTGAAATCCCAGGGAAGGCTCTGCAAAAAGCCGGTTCCCGAACCGCACGGGCAGGAATATGCGGGGATGCAAATCCGCACGATGGCCTCTGGCCCCGTCTTTGCGGTAAAAACGGGTATATTCGGTATCAGCCTGCCAGAAAACAGGGGTTCCGGCCAAAGACTGCCGGGATGCGATCAGGGTAATCACCGGCAGTTCCTGCAGAGTGCTGTCTGTCTCGTCCCAGCGGCGCCGGGTCACATCATCATTCCATACGGTCTGGGCATTGAAACTGTATCCATCCCAGATTCTGCTGAGGGTAAGGGTGCTGGTGCGGATGGGATCATTGTAATCATCCAGGTCACGGCCAAAATATTTTGTGAAGTAAGTCTTGGTGCTGTCATATCCGGCATGGCCGGTTTTGAATTCGGTCAGATAATCCTGATCACTGACAATGTCCAGATCCAGCCGGGAGCTGAATCCCAAAGGCAGGGACTGATCCGCCTTTGCCCGGAACCACCAGCGATCCGAATTTGGCCTGCCGTAAGCGTCTCCGTCATAGCCCCATTCACTGTTTCTGTCTCCGGAACCGCTGTCTGTTTTCTGATCATCAAGAAAATCAAGCATCAGCGTGCCTTTTGATTTTTCATCCAGCACATAGCGGTATTCTCCGCCCATTTTGCTGCCCCGTTTGTCCATGTAATGGTAATAAAAGGTGGCATCCGAATTTTCGCCAATGGCCCAGTACAGGGGCTGGCTGTATTCCAGTCCTTTTCTGTCTGAGTTTCCGAATTCAGGGGAAAGCAGACCGGACTGTCGTCTGTTTTTGACCGGAAAAAACAGCCAGGGGGTGTAGAATACCGGCACATCTTTCACCCACAGCGCACCGTTTGCAAGGGTTCCGTATCCTTCGACCGTGATATCCAGTTTCTGCGCTGTGATTTTCCAGTCCGGCTTTTCACCGTCACAGGATGTCAGGCTGGCCTTGCGGGCCAGATACTCATTTTCGCCCACTTTGCGGATTTCTTCTCCTTTGATATAGAAGTGGCTCTGCCGGAAAAAAATGCTGCCGTCATAAACCACACCGGTTTCATCTTTGAGATCAATTTCAATCCGGCTTCCGGTCAGGACATCCCCGCCTGTGCTCATGACCACATTGCCCTGGGCAAACGCCCGCATGTTCAGACGGTCAAAACGGACAAAATCAGCCGAAATCCGTTTGTTTCCCCGGGCAATGCTTACACCTTTGCGGGCAATGTAGGTTTTGGTTCCCGGATCATATTCCACCTCATCGGCCCGAAGCTCCCAGGGACTGTCAGCCGCATCCTGAAACAGGTCTTCAGGAGATCCGGCCCCCAGATCCGGAATGGATGCGGACAGAAAAAGCCCGGAAACCAGGAATATCCGGAAACAGAGAAAACAGGATATGATTTTTTTTTTCAAGTCCATAAAAAGGGTTATAAATTTCTTTCTGTTTTTTTGTATGATCCCCCAGGGTTCGCAAATTATTTCCCCCAACCGATGGCATCAAAGCCCTATAAAACCGATTTTGCGGTAAAAGTCAAGATATTATAAATGCGGCCCCGCAAAATTGGGCTTCGCGGGGCTGTCTCCCGTGCAGAACAGTGTTTTCTCCGGGGAAATCTTCCGCGACCCGGAGACATCTTCCGGATTTCAGGCCGAAGAAAATATAACCCATTCAAATAGTTTCAGAAAGGAAAAACAGCAGAGAAATTCTTTTGACATTTCCCTGTCAGTTGCGCTAACATACACTTCACGGACGGGAGACAGAAGGAACTGCTGCAAAAGACAGCAATCAGAAAGGAGAGTTGACTATGGAAAGAGAGGATGTTATCCGGATTGTGGAAGGCCTGAAACTCATTGAGGAGGGGGTTGAGAAAATTCAGGGAGTAATGAGAGCCAAAAAAATCAAATCCCTCAAGGATGTGGCAACAGAACTGATTCCCGTGTTTCAGCGGGATGATGATTCCCTGACCGAGTCAGTTATCAAACATCTGAGTCATTAGGTTCTGTTGATATTTCTGCAACTTTTTGAATTTACAGGAATCGATCTCTCCGGAATGAACCGTGCCGACTCCCTCTGAGTCTGGCAGGAATGAGATGGAGACCTGTTTCCGGTTCAGATCGGAAACTCTGACTGCCTGCCTGCTCTGAAATGTCAACAGAACCTGATCCGTTGATGAAAACGGAAAGTGCAGGTTTTCAGATTTGGGTATAAAAACCTTTCCTGCCTGTTCAGACAGGGTTGGTGACAGACGGGGGACAGTCTGTCGCAAACCGCTCTTTTTAGGACACCCCGGGAATCTGCCGGGCGACAGTGCGGAATTTCTCAAAAAATTGAAGAAGCTGTTTTAGCGGGCAGAAATTTGCACTTTCACTCCCTGTGTAATTGGACAAACAGTCACAACAGCCCGTGAAACCTGTATGTTCGGCATGCCGGTTTCACGGATGATTCATTTGGTTCACCATATCTCATGATCGCAGAAAACCTATTGCATATTCCCCGTTTTTCCCTGTTTTTCCTCCTTGTTCTCTCTCAGATTCTTTTTTCCTCTCCGGTATCCCGGACAGTTTTTGCAGAGGAAAAGGAAAGTCTGTCTTCGGAAGAGATTTCCGCTGAGGATGAAGTCCGTACATCTGCGGAAATTGAGAAGATCCGCAGTTATGTGGAAATGAGTCTGAAAACCGGGGCCGAAAATGCACAGCAGCTTCAGAACCTGCTTTCGGATATTGAAAAACTCGGCAAAGTGATTGAAACAGAAATCAATCTGTATGAAATCCAGTTGTCCGGCCATTCCAATCTGCTGCTTCTTCCGGAAGCCCGTATTGAAGACCTGATCAAAGCCCAGTCCCAGCATCATGCCGCGCTGAAAAACATCCTGGAATATATCAGCGATATCCAGAGCAGGGTCAGCCTGATTGCAGAACAGCAGCAGCAGACTGCTGATCAGCACAGCCTCAGTGTCAGCCAACTGGCCAATCTCAAAAAAGAAATGCCCCGGAACCCTGTAACGGAAAAACTGGGAGAAGATATCAGCAGTCTGATCGATCTGACTGAAAGCAGACAGGAGACCCTTCAGAAAATCAGGGATATTTATGAAAAAACAGCAGCGGGATTGGTAAAAACACACAAGCGGCTGACAGAGTTTTCAGAGAAATTTGAAAGGAACATTGCGGAAAAAAAACGGCAGGCCATCTTCATGCGGGAAAAAAACACCATTCAGTCGCTCAGTTTCAGTGAAATCAGCGAAGAACTGGTCCTTTTGCCTGCCCGGGCCGCATATCTGCTGACCGCTGATTATCAGCGGATTTTGGAGATGGGACATGTGCCGGTGATTGCTTTTCTGCTCATTTTCTGCATTGTCGTTATATTCGTGCTCCGTTTTCAGTCCTGGTGCAGTTCCCTGGATGAACGCCTGCATCTGGCCGGGTTTTATCCCTGGCGGCATTTTGTCCTCTCCTTTTTCTCCAAATCACTGCCTTTGACCGGTGTCATTGTTTATATCGCTGCCTTCGGTCATATCCGGAATATCACCGCCTCTCTGTCGTTTTACAGACCGCTTGTATATATTCTGTATGCCTGGCTGTGGTCCCGGTGGGGACTTGATTTCATGAAAATATGGAATGAGCAGCCTAAAAAACAGATCCCCGGCCCTCTGAAAAGAAAACTCCGGAATCTGCTGCTGATTATCCGCGTATTCACCGTTTCCATGCTGATAACGGCCTGGATGGGCGGTTCCGGGAGCAGGACAGTGGTACTGCTGCGAACAGGCTTTTATATCGTCATGCTTGTATGGTGTCTGTTCTTCTGGAAAAAATACCGGGAAATGATTTCCCGGCCCGAAGAAAACTCCGGCCGACTGCCGCTGTATCACACAGCAGGGCTCGGAATTTCCTGCCTTATTCCTTTCGGAGCTGTCTTTCTGGAACTGATCGGTTTCGGAAATATGGCCAATTTCTGGTTTGCCTCCTGGTCTTTTTCCCTCATTGGCCTGCTCTGGGCATGGCTTCTTTTCTGTCTGCTGCGCGAATGGGGAGAAAAATTCAGAGATTCCTCCCTGTCCAGTTCTTCGGAAAAGAAAAACAGACGGCCCATACAATGGCTGATCATACAGTTCTGCTGGCTGCTGTGGGGGAGCAATGTTTTCCTTTCCGCTGTGTTTGCATGGCATCCGGACAAATCAGCGGTCATCAGCGGTTATTATGAAATTTTCAGCAGGCCCCTGCCCATCCCCAACATTCACATCAGCATACTGAGCCTTTTTTACACGGTTATTGCCCTGCTTGTCACCCATGCGGGAACCCGTGTCTGGCGGATGCTGCTTTCTGAAAAACTGATGGCCCACAGCGGTTTTGATCCCGGACTGAAAAATTCCATTACCGTGGTATCCTCCTATCTGCTGTGGTTTTTCGGGATTCTGATCGCACTGAACATCATCGGGATGGAAGGACAGTCCCTTGCCGTGGCCTTCGGCGGTCTGGGGATTGGCCTGGGATTTGGTCTTCAGGCCATTTTCAACAACTTCATCAGCGGAATCATCATGCTGTTTGAACGTCCCATTCAGGTGGGGGATGTGGTGGAAGTCAACGGCATATGGGGGGAGGTCAAAAAAATCAATGTCCGCTCCACTGAGGTGAAAACCTATGATTATGCCACCCTGATCATTCCCAATTCTGAAATGATCAGCAACCAGCTGACGAACTGGAGTTTCAATGACAAACGGATACGGCGCAATGTGTATGTGGGGGTTTCTTATGACAGCGATGTGGAACTGGTGCGGGACACGCTTCTGGAGATCATGCGGAATATGAAGGCCATTCTCAAGTATCCGGTGCCTGATGTTCTGTTTTCGGATTTCGGCCAGAGTTCGCTGGTCTTTCGGCTCCGTTATTATACGGATGTGGACAGCGGACTTTCCACGGACTCAGCCGTGCGTTTTGAAATTGCGCGACTGTTCCGGGAAAGGGGGATTGAGATTCCATTTCCCCAGCGGGATCTGCATCTCCGATCTGTGGAGAACGCTGTCCTTTCCGCAGAAAAAAAGGAAGGCATCCGCACGGATTTTGCTGTGGCTGAAAATTCTCCCTGAGCAGCGGAAACGCATTCTCTGCCCCTTCCTTTTTTCCGTTTCCGGGGCAGTGGGGCACTGATGATAGTTCCCAGTCCTGAGAAAGGGGCCGTCAGATGGGATTTTCAGCGGATTTGACCTCCTGCCCATATCTGCCAATGAGACAGGGAAGCGGATGTTTCATATCCTGTGTGCCGGCCGTATATCCGGGAGATGGGGACTATCCGACCGGCGCTTCATCAAGTCAGGGCGAGCGTTTGTCTTTGAGGACATTGTTGGAAATGACAATCTTCTGGATTTCCGATGTGCCTTCGTAAATGGTGAACACGCGCGCATCCCGGTAAAAACGCTCAATGGGATAGTCTTTGGTGAATCCGTATCCGCCATGAATCTGCAGACATTTTCCCGTGATGCGGTTGACCATTTCTGAGGCAAAGAGTTTTGCCATTGAGGCCTGGGTGGTGAATTTTTCTTTGCGATCCTTCATGGCTGCCGCGGAAAACATCAACTGACGTGCTGCCTCGATCTCGGTTGCAATTTCTGCAATATACCAGCGGATTCCCTGAAATTTGGAAATCTTCTGACCAAACTGATCCCGGCCTTTGGCATATTTCACAGCCGCATCCAGACAGGCCTGTGCCACGCCCACGGACTGGGCTGCAATGCCGATGCGTCCGCCGTCCAGCCCGGTCATGGCAATTTTGAATCCATCCCCTTCCCGGCCCAGCAGATTTTCTTCGGGAATCCGGCAGTTTTCAAAAATCAGGTCTGTGGTGTCCGAGGCCCGCAGCCCCATTTTGTCTTCCTCATGCCCCACAATCAGGCCGGGCGTGCCTTTTTCCACAATGAATGCACTGATGCCTTTGTGCTTTTCAGCCTCATTGGTTTTGGCTGTGACAATCACCAGACCCCCGTTTTTCCCGCTGGTGATGAAGCGTTTGGTTCCGTTGATCACATAATGATCTCCATGTTTCACCGCAGTGGTGTTCTGGGATACAGGATCAGAACCCGCGTGGGGTTCGGTCAGGGCAAAGGCTCCAATGACATCCACATTGGCCAGTTTTGGCAAATATTTCTTTTTCTGCGCCTCGGTCCCGAATTTCATGATGCTTTCGCATACAATGGAATTGTGCACGGACATGACAACAGCCGTGGACGCGCAGGAGTACGCGATTTCGGAAAGGGCCAGAACATAGCTGATGGTGTCTGCTCCCTCTCCGCCGTATTCAGGGGGGACCATCATGCCCATCAGTCCCAGTTCTCCCATTTTTTTCAGATTCTCGGCAGGAAATTCCTTTGTTTTGTCCCGCTCATCTGCTGTGGCGGCAACCACTTTTCTGGAAAATTCCCGGACCATGCTCTGAATCATGATCTGTTCATCTGTGAGTTTGAAAAAAGACATATCTGTTTCTCCAGGGTGTCAGTTATCAGTAACCAGTTGTCAGTGTTCAGGTGTCAGTGTCCAGCCACCAATGTTTACTGATAACTGATAGCTGATAACTGTTCACTGTTCACTGTTCACTGAAATTATGGATTGTAAATCACCACAATCAGTTCTGCGGTTTCATCACCGATATTCCGCAACTGGTGTTTGATGGCCGAATTGAAATGCAGAGATTCTCCCTGTTTGAGGGTGTTCACATGGTCGCCCACTCTGACCTCTATCTGGCCTTTGAGCACATAGTTGAATTCTTCGCCCTCGTGCTGATACCCCACCCCTGTATGTTCCTTTTTGGGATCAATGGTCACTCGGAATGCCTTGAGATGCTTGTTTTCCGCACCCGGGGTCAGGGTCTCATACGCATAGTCATTGGTGCGTTTGGTATACTGTTTGACGCGCTCTTTCATGGTGGATTCCTGCTCTCTCAGGAAAAAGCCGGAGTCAATCTCCAAAGCCTTGGCAATCTGGATCAGCGCACCAACCGGCGGCATTTCCTTGCCTGCCTCAATGTCTTTCAGATAGTCAACCGCATATCCGGTTTCATTGGCCACCATTTCCAGAGTGATATTTTTATCGGTTCTGACCTGTTTTATTTTTTTTCCCACCGGCGTCAGCCGGCCTGTTTTTTCTGCCATAAAGCTCTCCTTTGGATTTTAAGAAAAAATTTTCCTGAAACCCTGATGGTTTTGAAAACCCTCAGGGCTTGGGGGAAAATATTTTCACGGATCCAGACATGCTGAAGATATATCCGCAGCATGGGTTTTATTTGTATTCGTAAAAACCCCGGCCGCTTTTTCTGCCCAGCCAGCCTGCTTCCACATATTTGCGCAGCAGGGGACAGGGACGGTATTTGGAATCCTTGAATCCCTCATACAGGGTTTCCATAATGGCCAGACAGGTGTCCAGTCCAATCAAATCAGCCAAAGCCAGGGGGCCCATGGGATGATTCATGCCCAGTTTCATGACCGTGTCAATGGCTTCAGGTGTTCCCACGCCGTGATACAGACAGAAAACCGCCTCGTTGATCATGGGCATGAGAATGCGGTTCGCGATGAATCCGGGAAAATCATTGGCCTCAGCCGGTGTTTTTCCAAATTTCACAGACAAATCCCAGGTGGTCTGGAAGGTTTCATCAGATGTGGCAAGTCCCCGGATGATTTCCACCAGTTTCATCACCGGAACCGGGTTCATGAAGTGCATTCCAATCACTTTGTCCGGACGTTTGGTCTGAGCGGCAATGCGTCCGATGGGAATTGACGAGGTGTTGGAGGAAAGAATCACACCGGGTCTGCAGATCTGATCCAGATTTCGGAAAATGCCGAATTTCAGGTCTTCCCTTTCGGTTGCAGCCTCCACCACAAAATCCGCGTCTGCCATGTCTTTGATGTCTGTGCTGGTTTTGATCCGGCCCAGAATGGCATCCTTTTCCGCGGCGGTCATTTTGCCTTTTTCCACATTTTTGGACAGCAGTTTGGTGATATTGTCCATACCTCGCTGCACAAATTCCTCTTTGATGTCATTCATGATGACATTCAGACCGCTGGCGGCTGCAACCTGTGCAATGCCGTTTCCCATCTGTCCCGCGCCGATAACACCGAAGGTTTTGATTTCCATTACTTTGTTTCTCCTTTTATGTGATGATTTTCAGATTTTGATATACAACTCTTTTTCAAGTAAAGATTTGCATAATTTCGGACTGATTATAATACAGAAATAACCGGAGTATCTGTGCATCTTCATATCCGTACCGAATTCCGTTTGTAATACATTCTTCATATACAGCACGGGGAAATCTGATTTCTGCATAGTTCTGCCTTAACAGATGAAGAAGGTTCAGTTTGGATAAAACCATAAGCGGCCCTGCATTGGTGACAGCCATTTCCATCATCCTGCCAGTTCCTCCAGAACAGTTTCCTCAGAAAAATCCGGCTCTATGGAATTCAGACGCAATGCATTGATAAACTCTGCCTTGCTTAAACCCAACCGTTCGGCAATATAACCCGGAGATCCGATATTTTCCCGATAAAGTGCAATGGCACGCTCAATTTTGTATTGGTGAATCCCCATACGGATAATATGTCTGAAAGCCAAATCCTCTTGGGGAAGGCCATTCATCCAGTCTTTGGGAATTTCCACAGTTATCGTCTGGTGCATTGTTTTTTTACTCCATCATGACAATTTTCATAAAAAAATCAGACTGATTCAAAATTAAGTT
Organism: uncultured Desulfobacterales bacterium; assembly: GCA_964505535.1. GTDB lineage: Bacteria > Desulfobacterota > Desulfobacteria > Desulfobacterales > Desulfococcaceae > JAABRU01. Next base: position 14,567 of record CAZDIU010000048.1, read on the forward strand.
CAAAAATCTGTTCTTTCACTGTCACGCCCCAGGTGCAGTCTTCTTTTTCTTCTGTCAGACGAAATCCCCATTTTTCATACAAATGCCTTGCCGCGTCCAGTCCCGCGAACGTGCTGAGATGCACTTTTGCAAATTTTTTTTCCTTGCAGAAAGAGACGGCTTTTTCCATCAGCAGACTGCCAATCCCCATACCCTGATAATCCTCTGAAACAATGAAAAAGCGCAGACGGGCTTCGTGCTGCTCTTTCTGATTTCCGTCAATGGCAATGCCGCCTGCAATGATGTCATTGCACACGGCAATCCAGAAGCCGCTGCGGTCTGCATGTTTGTGTGTCAGCAGCGCGGAAAGCTCGGTCGCGACTTTGGTTTCAAAAAACAGACCGAAATTCCAGTGTCTGCTGTAATATTCCCCGTGCATGGCTGTAATCCGTCCCACTGCACCTGGGATATAACCGCAAATGACAAGGGGTTTTGTCATAGTTGCTTTTTCCATTTTTTCCTGTTTCCATAAATAAACCGGCATAAATTTTCAGGTATAAAGTTTTCGGAAAAATCCGGTTTTTCGGAAAAACCGGATTTTTTGAATACACGAAATATTTCGTTTCTATACTGAAAGGAGTGCCAAACTGAAAGTTTGGCAAACACTGCCAATCTCCCAAACTTTCAGTTTGGGACTCCTCCTCAAAATGCAATCCTGAAACCCTGAGGGTTTTCAAAACCCTCAGGGTTTTTTATCTGGAGAGAAATCTTAGCGTTTCACAATCATGGCAACAGCCTCGCCGCCGCCTAAACAGAGGGAAGCAAGCCCGGTTTTCTTATCCTGACGGATCATTTCATACAGCAATGTCACCAGCACACGGCATCCGCTTGCGCCAATGGGATGTCCCAGAGCAACCGAACCGCCGTTGACATTGACTTTGTTCGCATCCAGTTTCAGTTCCTTCATAATCGCCACGGATGTTCCGCTGAAGGCTTCGTTGATTTCAAACAGATCCACATCATCTATGGAAATGCCTTCTTTTTTCAGGCATTTGGGGATTGCCCAGATGGGAGCCACCAGCACATATTTCATTTCAATGCCGTAAGAAGCCTGCGCGCCGATGGTGGCAATGATGCTGCAGCCCAGTTCTTTGGCTTTTTCTTTTGACATCACCACAACCGCAGCAGCACCGTCACTGATGATGGAAGCATTTCCCGCAGTTCCCACACCGTCTTTTTTGAAAGCCCCTTTCATTTTGCTCAGCACTTCATACGATGTATCCTGCGGACATTCATCGGTGTCAAAGATTTTCGGTGCGCCCTTGCGCTGGGGAATTTCCACCGGCATGATCTGCTCTTTGAATCTGCCTGCTGCAATCGCTGCCAATGCTCTCCGGTAAGATTCGGCTGCAAACCGATCCTGATCTTCGCGCGTGACATTGTATTTTTCCGAGCAGATTTCATTGGATATGCCCATGTGAAAATCATTGACCACATCCCAGAGACCGTCATGCACCATGTGATCCTGAATCTGTCCGGGACCCATCCGGTAGCCAAAACGGGCTTTGTCCAGATAATACGGAGCCTGACTCATGGATTCCATGCCTCCGGCAACCACCACATCCGCATCGCCCACCTGAACCGCCTGAGCAGCGAGCATGACCGCTTTGAGTGCGGAACCGCAGACCTTGTTTATGGTGAAACATTCTGTTTTCGGTGGCATACCGCCCAGATGCGCAGCCTGCTTGGCCGGGTTCTGTCCGTATCCGCAGGGCAGAACCTGTCCCATGATGCACTCATCCACTGCCTCTTTGCTGATGCCTGCCCGTTTGACCGCCTCTGCAATCACCATGCCGCCGAGCGTGGTTGCACCGATATTTCCCAGAGTTCCGTTGAATGATCCCAGCGGCGTCCGCACCGCACTTACAATCACTGCTTCTCTCATTTGTTTTTCTCCTTGATTTATTTCAGTTTGTCAAAACGGTCAATGCGATGTTCTATTTCTGTGACAATCTTTTTGACAGCATAAAAATTTCACGTATAAAGATTTTCCAAAGAATTTCCTTTTACCGCAAGTTCAAGAACGCCGGATATCCAGTTATCCATATTTTTGCCGGATTTTTCTGCGGCAAGAATTATCTGCTTATGCAGTTGAGGAGAAACACGCAGGGAAAAATGCCCGGAAAAAGGCAGATTCGGTTGTTCTCCGCGTTCTTTGCAGAATTCAAGATAATCTTCTACAGAATCTTCCAATGCCCTGCGCAATTCCTCTGTTGATTTTCCCTGAAAAGTGATGACATCCCGGATATTGATCACTTCTCCGTGAAAAATATCCGCTTCGGCATCATATTCTATATGTGCCAGATATTTTTTATATTCCATCATGGCAATACTCCTGCTTCTGTCAAAAAACGGCGCATGGATGCAACTGCGCCTTTATCGGTTTCTTTTCCCGGATGAGGACGGTGAAATACCGCACGAACATGATTCAATGCAATGCGAACTCTTGATCCCCGGCCTTCCCGGATTTCCGCGCCGTTTGCAATCAGCATACTTTCAATATCGTTCCACAGTATGTTTGAGCGGATTGGATTCTGAAAAATTGCTTCCAGTGTTCTTTTCTGTTTTGCATTCATCAGATATTTCTCAGTCCAGCAATTCTGCAAACTCTCTGAAATCCCGGTTCAGTGCCATATTTCCACATATTGTATTCTTTTCTGATTTCTTCCAATACAGCCAGCCGTTCTTCCGGAGTTCTGCTCTGCCAGAAAGCAAAATCATTTCCGGCTTCTTCCATTTTCATTTTTCTGCATATTTCAGGAATTGTTCTCATGGCAAATTTTATTTTAACTGTATATTTTTGCTGAATGATTCAAATATGATTTTTCTTTCCGTATCATTCAGGATTCCGGTAAAGGGACTTGAGGATCGGAGCCGAACAGCTTCCTCAGAATCACTTTCAAGCACAGCCAGAATCTGCTCTCTGCTGTATTCATTCAGAATGTGTTCCCATTCCCTGATGGCCGGTATGACAGTTTTTCTTTCTTCCTTCCATCTGCGGATGTTATTTTTCGGAATATTCCATAATTCCGGACTGTTTCTGAGTTTTTTTGCAATCTCTGTGTGAAGAGCCTTTGATCTTTCATCCGAGCGTTTCTGCATGTTCATTTTTAAAAAATCCTTTCAGCCGGATCAGATAATACATCAGCTTAACCTTCGGTACAATTCTTCATTTTTCCGAAGGAGATACGCTGCTGCCATGCGGAAATCTTCATCCTGAACATTCAGAAAATCAGACAGTTGTGTTTTGACATTTTCTTTAACCGATTGTTTTTCAGATCTATATTTGCATTTATTCATTCCAAATCTCTTTATGGGTAAAAAGTTCAATCTCATTTTTCTGTTTGCGGTTTTTTATTTCCACCATATCCTCATAGAGCGGCATATCGGATTTGAGATGAAATTCCCGCTGTTTTTTCAGCAGATTCAGTGCCTCTTTATTGGCTGCCTCTGCTTTGTTCCGGTAAAACTGTATCAGTTCATCAGGGGACATATCTTTTGTGAGTGCATACTGTTTATCCCTGATCTTTCTTACCATATCAATAGTTTTAATTTTTTTCATAAGGTTGCAGGCTCTGAGAAGCGGAACGAAACCCGCCATAACAAATAAATTTGTTGCATATTGAAACAGTTGAGAAATAAAATCAGTTTAAAATGGTGGGTTACGCTATCGCCACACCCACCCTACATTACTTTTAGATTATTTATTTTCAACATGTTATCCAAAATTACCACCTAATTGTTGGCGTAATAATCTTCCCTCTCTGCCATTTCTTTGTCAGAAAAAAAATCAGGCATTACATCCGGCTTTTCTATTTCATACTCACTTTCATTTTCCTCTTGTTCAGATTCCTTTATTTCATTAGTATTCTCTGTAAATATTGGCGTATCAGAATTGAGATGAAAAGTATCATATCTTTCTGCTATTTTTTGCAGTTCCTCCCTGAAAATACGCCGTATGACCGGTTCCAGTGCCTTTGTCAGTTCTCCAATAAGAACAGCCTGATCAGTGTTCATTTTTCCTCCCTCTTGAATCACAGTTGAATTTCAGGGCAGCCCCGAAAGACTGCCCTTTGACACATATTAGACGAAATCGCCATTGAATTTATGCAATACTTATCCTTAAACTCAGGAGCGAAAGAATCCCGAACTGAAAGTTTGGGACACAAATACAGCCAAAATTCCGTTTCACTTCATTTTGGCACTCCGAGCATGTTTTCAATGGAGAATTGGTATTACATATTCCGCCGATACTGCCCGCCCACATCATACAAAGCACGGGAAATCTGACCCAGAGAACAGTAACGCACCGCGTTCATCATCTCTGCAAAGATGTTTTCACCGTGCAATGCGGCTTTCTGCAGGCGTTTGAGAGATTCCGAAACCTTGTCTCTGTTTCTCTCCTGAAAGTCTTTCAGACGGTTAAGCTGGGACTGTTTTTCCTCTTCCGTTGCCCGGGCAAGTTCCACACATCCGAAACCGCCGCCTTCCACCAGATCCTTGCCGTCCGCATTGGGATCGCGGAACGTGTTGACACCGATGATGGGCAGTTCGCCTGTATGCTTGAGAACCTCGTAGTAAATGGATTCTTCCTGAATCTTGCTGCGCTGATAACCGGTTTCCATTGCACCCAGCACGCCGCCGCGCTCGGTGATCCGGTCAAATTCAGACAGAACAGCATCTTCCACCAGATCGGTCAGTTCCTCCACAATGAAACTGCCCTGCAGCGGATTTTCGTTTTTCGCCAGACCCCATTCCCGGTTGATAATCAACTGAATTGCCAGCGCGCGGCGCACAGATTCAGCAGAGGGCGTAGTGATGGCCTCATCAAACGCGTTGGTGTGCAGACTGTTGCAGTTGTCATAAATCGCGCACAAAGCCTGCAGCGTGGTGCGGATGTCATTGAACTGAATATCCTGACTGTGCAGCGAACGCCCGGAAGTCTGAATGTGATATTTCAGCTTCTGTGTGCGCTCAGATGCGCCGTATTTTTCCCGCATGGCCACAGCCCATATTCTGCGTGCCACTCTGCCGATGACCGTGTATTCCGGCTCCATGCCATTGGAGAAGAAAAACGACAGGTTGGGACCGAACTGATCCATGTCCATGCCTCTGGAAAGATAGTATTCCACATAGGTAAATCCATTGGCAAGGGTGAAGGCCAGTTGGGAAATGGGATTGGCACCGGCCTCTGCAATATGATAACCGGAAATGGACACGGAATAGAAATTGCGCACATTGTTCTGCATGAAGAATTCCTGAATGTCGCCCATCATCTTCAGGGCAAATTCAATGGAGAAAATGCAGGTGTTCTGTCCCTGATCCTCTTTGAGAATATCAGCCTGCACGGTTCCGCGCACATTGGACAGCACCATTGCCCGGATTTCATCATATTCTTCCGGGAAAGGATCTCTGCCGTGTTCGGATTTGAATTTATCCACCTGCTGATCAATTGCTGTGTTCAGGAACATGGCAAGCATGATGGGCGCAGGGCCGTTGATGGTCATGGAAACTGATGTATTGGGCGCGCACAGTTCAAATCCGCTGTACAGCACTTTCACGTCATCGAGCGTGCAGACACTCACGCCGGAGTTGCCGATTTTGCCGTAAATGTCGGGACGCACTTCCGGATCATAGCCGTACAAAGTCACGGAATCAAACGCTGTGGAAAGACGTTTTGCCTCATAATTGCCGGAAAGCAGACGGAATCTGCGGTTGGTGCGCGCGGGATCCCCTTCTCCTGCAAACATGCGGGTGGGGTCTTCGCCAACGCGTTTCAATGGGAACACGCCTGAGGTAAAGGGAAAATATCCGGGCAGATTTTCCCTGCGCATCCACCGGTAGATTTCTCCGGGGTCTGTAAATCGCGGCAGAGAGACTTTGGGAATTTTTTTGTGGGACAGGGATTCGGTATACAAAGGTACACGGATTTCCCGATCCCGCACATAATACACCAGATCATCCTGGGTATATGCGGCTCTGAGTTCCTCCCACTGTTTCAGCAGATCAGCGGTTTCTTTATCCAGCAGTTTCTGCGCGGCTTCGGTCTCTTTTTTCAGGCGATCCAGCAGTTGAGATTTATCGCCGGACAGATCGCTTTCACTGATGGTTTTTGCCGTTTCTTCCAGATGCCATTTTCTGCGCACTGCCGCAGACTGATCTTCGGTATGAACATGATAACTGCGCACAGTTTCTGCAATTTCTGCCAGATACCGGGTTCTTTCCGGCGGAATGATGATGGTCTTGGAACTGGATGTTTTGCTTTCCGGTCTGGGCAGCCGGGATTCAAATTTCACACCGGTTTTTTCCGCAATGGTATCCAGCAGGCAGTGATACAGAGCGGTCACACCGTCATCATTGAATTTGGAGGCAATGGTTCCGAACACCGGCATGTCTTCCGGAGCCTTGTCCCATGCATTGCGGTTGCGCTGCACCTGTTTGCGCACATCGCGCACCGCATCCTCACCGCCCCGTTTTTCATATTTGTTCACCACCACAATGTCAGCAAAATCCAGCATGTCAATTTTTTCCAACTGGGAGGCCGCGCCGAATTCGCTGGTCATCACATACATGGGAATATCCACCAGATCCGTGATAATGGAATCGCCCTGACCGATACCTGCGGTTTCCACAATCACCAGATCATATCCGGCCGCTTTGGCCACCTTGATGGCATCCGGCAGAAAATCCGGAATTTCCACATGGGAACGCCGGGTTGCCAGAGAGCGCATGTATACACGGGGATCATCAATGGCATTCATGCGGATCCGGTCGCCCAGCAATGCGCCCCCGGTTTTTCTCCGGGAAGGATCACTGCTGATAATGGCAACCGTGATATTTTCAATGTCATGGAGCAGCCGAAGGATCAGTTCATCTGTGAGAGAGGATTTGCCCGCGCCGCCTGTGCCGGTGATGCCGATGACCGGGATTTTTTTGTCTCCGATGCGCTTTGCCAGTTCTGCGCGCAGTTTTGCCAGATGTCCGTTTTTCGAGGAAGCTGCCTGCTCCACTGCGGTAATGAGCCGGGCGGTCAGAAGTTTGTTCTGGGGACTCAGTTTCTCATAATCATAGCTTTCCTCTTTGCCCAGAGGAAAATCCATTGTCTTGACCATATGATTGATGATGCCCTGCAGACCCCATTTGGCACCGTCTTCAGGGGAATAGATTTTTGCAACACCGTACTCTTCCAGTTCCCGGATTTCCTCGGGAACAATCACGCCCCCGCCGCCGCCGAACACCCGGATATGGGTTGCGTTTTTTCCTTTGAGCAGGTCAACCATGTATTTGAAAAACTCCATATGGCCGCCCTGATAACTGGAAACCGCAATTCCCTGCACATCCTCTTCCACAGCCGCGTCCACAATCTCCTGCACGGAACGGTTATGGCCCAGGTGAATGACCTCCACTCCGGTGCTTTGCAGAATTCTGCGGAAGATATTGATGGAAGCGTCATGCCCGTCAAAAAGGGACGTGGCTGTGACAACTCTTACATTGTTCTCAGGTTTGTAGGGCTGTACTTCAATGCTCATATTTTTTCTCCTTGTTTTGGATAATAAGGTTCGGGTTTTCGGGGTTGGCCCCGGTCCCTCAGGAACCCGGAAGGATTTTCTCCCGCTGAGGGACAGAGACGGAAAACCGGGCGTCAGTTATCAGTGAACAGTTACCAGTGAACAGTTATCAGTTGTCAGTGTTCAGTTGGCTGTGATGAACTGATACATCTGAACACAGTTCAATGACAACTGGTAACTGACAACTGGTAACTGACAACTGAACACTGTTCAGTGATTTCCTGTTCCTGTTGACAATCCCAGAATAAATTCGGTCTGCAGTTCTATATAATCCTCAATGCTGTAGTGTCGGGCCAGAAACCAGCGCCGGAAGGTCCACATATGACCCAGCACCGAGATATTGTGTGCCACCAGTTCGACTGATCTGCTGTCCATGTGGGGAAAACTGCCGGATTCCACCAGCCGGGCCAGCACTTTGACAAAAATTCCTGTGATATTGATTTCGTTTTCCAGCACTTTTCTGCGCCACTGGGGCGGCAGGGACTGTGTTTCCTGATAGATCATCAGGATATGATCGCACATGCGGTGGCAGACCAGAAAATACTCCCGGATGACCTCGGCCAGTGCCTCCCTGCCCTTTGTGGTGCGTTTGAGCGCTTCTGCCACACCGCGCGCCACCTCAGCATGAATGGCCTCGCAGACCAGATACAGCACATCCTCTTTGCAGGAAACATATTCATACAAAGATCCGATGGAAAATCCGGCTGTTTTTGCGATCTGCCGGGTGGTGGTCTTGTGAAATCCTTTTTCAATAAAAAGCTGAACAGCAGCGTCCACAATCTGCCGCCGTCTTTTTTTTACCAATTCGGGATTTTTTATCTGTGTGGGGATATCCTTCAGACTGCCTGCAGTTCCCATATACACTCCATAATATCCTGTAATCATTTTTTATAAATATGAAAATTCCGGGAAACTCCGAAATTATCTGAACGAGCGCTCAGTCATGCGTTACCACTTCCAGATATGTTTGTCAAGCATTTAATGAAAAAAATTGTCATTCATTTTGCGGCACCAGGACAGTTCATGGAAAAAAACAGAAGTTTTCGTCTGTTATACCGATTCTCCATTGAAAATATGCTCGGAGTGCCAAAATGAAGTGAAACGGAATTTTGGCTGTATTTGTGTCCCAAACTTTCAGTTCGGGACTCCTCCGCCTTTGATTTAAGGGCAAGTATTGCATAAATTCAATGGAGAATTGGTATTATGCCGATTCCCCATTGAAAAAGATACTTGATAAGCAGGCAAAAAGAAGTTTTCGTTTGTTCAACCAACCGGATTTTTTTGAAAAATCCGATTCTTCTGAAAAATCTGTGTTTCAGATCAATGGGGAATCGGCATTAAACAGAAAATATTGTCAGAAGGCAGCCCCTGATTTGGCGGCATTGACGATCTGCACCGTAACAGAACGAAAGTATATTTTCAATGGAGAACCGGTATTACATTTGGGATGTTCCGGAATCCAGAACCTCCCGCACTTTGTCGGCCAACTGCTTCAGGGTAAAGGGTTTCTGAATAAATCCCCTGCATCCCTTTGCCATAATTTCGGCTGCCTTTCCGTTGATGCTGTATCCGCTGGACAGAAGAACTTTCACATCAGGCCGGATTTCCCGCAGAAGATCAAAGACCTTGCCGCCGCCCATTTCCGGCATGATCATATCCAGAATCACCATGTGAATCTTCTCATGGTCCCTGCGATAAATGTTTACGGCCTCCTGTCCGCTTCGCGCACTGCGGACCGTATAGCCCAGTTCCCGCAGCAGATGGGTTCCCACCTCAACAATCATTTCCTCATCATCCACCAGGAGCAGAGTTTCTGTTCCGCGGGAAATTCCTGTGTCCGGAAGGACTTCACTGACCACAGCCTTTTCCGATGCAGGCAGATAAACCGTAAAGGAGCTTCCTTTCCCTTTTTCGCTGTAAACATGGATGATTCCTCCGTGATTTTTCACGATTCCATAGACTGAAGCCAGTCCCAGTCCCGTGCCCCTGCCCATTTTCCGGGTGGTGAAAAAAGGTTCAAACACCCGCTGCATCACAGCCTTTTCCATGCCCACACCGGTATCTGTGACAGAGATTTTCACATACGCGCCTGGAGGAATCTGCCATGCCTCCACATAATTTTTTTCCAGAATGACATTTTCTGTGGACAGAAAAATATCCCCGCCTTCGGGCATGGCATGCCATGCATTGACAAAAAGATTGAGCAGCACCTGCTCCATCTGCCCCCGATCCACTTCCACTGCTGCAATGCTTTTTCCCAACTGAAAATGAATCTGTATCTGCTTGCGGGTTCTGCCGAACATCTCCGCACTTTTCCGGATCAGTTCATTGAT
>CAZDIU010000049.1:0-23549 GCA_964505535.1 uncultured Desulfobacterales bacterium
AATCGCCCGTACTCTTCATTTGTGACCGGGTAACGTCCCATATAAAATTCGGGAACCTGCACTTCATGCTGCGGACCTTCTGTTTTACTTCGTCCTTTTTCATTTTCCGGTGAACCCATGAGAAAAGTTCCGGCAGGAATACGCACCAGTTCCACATTGCCTTTTGGAGTGAAAATAACATCCTGTTTTTCCTCTTTCAGCAAAGCCCGGATACGTTTTTGAATTTCTGCATAGGGATGGTTTTTCAGGATGGGGATGAGTTCCTCTACAGATTCAGCATTTACCCTTTCCAGTACCCGCAGGGCCGCCATCTGCTGTTTCCAGAATTCTTCGGATGTGCCGGGATCGGTTTGGAGCAAATCTGAAAATGGAAAAAGGGAAACCTCACCGGAATCTTCCAGGCAGGCATCCACCAGATCGGGATATTTCGCAAAGGCCGAAAGATTCACCACATGCCGCATAAAAGGCTCAAACATGCGGCCTTCCACAGCCAGAAGTAACAGGATGACTTCCCGCCACCAGCTTTGCCCGAATTTGGCGGCCAGTTCTTTGAGAATGGAAGGATCGGAGAAAAATTTCCCCCGGATTTCCAGAGCGGTGAGGTATTCTTGAAACCCCAGGTGCATGAAACCGTAATGCTCCTGATCCCAGCCCGTGAGCAGTCCGCTTTCATCCCGCACTGTGCGCAGGAATTCCCTTGCGGAACCGTGGGGCCATTTTACGGCCTTGATAACCGGATCAATAATGGGAGCCAAATCTTCGGCTTTGGCACGCATCCGACCTGTTTCCCGGTGCATCCATAAAGCCGCAGGCTGCAATACCCGTTTGCCGGATTCTGCCGTAACTTTTATCTGCACTTTCTTGGCCTGTCGCCATCTTTCCAGCAGCACTTCGGTGCATTCGTCATATAAACGGGCACGGTTTTTGGGCAGGATACCCCGGTCATAATGCACCAGGCAGATATTGGTGAGCAGCAGGGGATTTCGGGTCATGCTGAAGACTTTGAGGGCACGGAATTCCGGTTCCCGCAGCCGGGCGCAGAGATCATCGGCCTGCCGATTGGCTTCGATTTCCGCCTGTTTCGGATTGTCAAACTGATCCCGCACAACGGTTCTGTACCAGTTATGGATAAAAGCCTCGGCCTGTTCTGCGGAAAGGGGCCGGATGTGCATTTCCAGAAAATCCTCATTGAGCCGGGCTTCTTCCGTATATCCGGCAAAACGGCAGGTCACAATGAAACGGCAGTCAGGCAGCACATCATGGAGTTTTTCAATCCATCTGGATACGGCCTGACGATGCCCTGTGTCCATCACCTCATCCAAGCCGTCAAGCAGCAGAAGCAGTTTGCCCCGGCGCCGGAGACGCTCCCCGAATCCTTTGGGTGTCAGCAGGTTGGGATCATCCAACTGCTGCTGGATAAAATCATGAAGTCCCTGCTTCACATCCCGCAGTTCCCGCAAAGGAAGAAAAACCGGGATCATGTCTTTGGGCAGCCCCAGGCTTTCCGGGCCTTTGTCCGCATGTTCCGACAGACACCAGAGCAGCACCCGTTTCATATGCGTGGTTTTTCCGGAACCCGGATCGCCCAGAATCACCAACCCCCGGCGTTTGCGCCCTTCACTTTCCCGAAAAGCCTCAGCCAAAGAAATTTCCATGCCGCAGTTGTGTTCCCGCAGACGTTCTTCGGCCTCTTCCGCATCCGCATAACAGGCATTGTCCAGCCCCCGGCGATCCATCATGGCCCGCAGCGGCACATAAATATCCTCCAGCCGGATGGGAATCCGCACTTTGGTTTTAAACCCGGCCAGACGGATTTTTTCATACAGAGCGGCGGCGTTCTTTTTGTAGGATTCGATTTCAGGTTCCGAAAGAGACAGGCGAAGCCGGTTAAATCCGTCTTCATAAGAAGGAAACAAATCTACGGCCTGAATATCCCGTAGTTCCTCATTGGGGATTTTACATTCGTCAATCCGGACAGGTATCAGAAATATTTTATCTGAAGGATTTTCATCCAGAATTTCCAAAGCTGCCTTGAGATTCTTCCGAAAAGAACCGCTTTGGGTCAAAGATTTGGAGGAAAAAAGCGTCAGAAAACTGCTGCTTTCCCGGATCATCTTCGGAACCGTTTCTTTCTGATTCTGTCCGGCCAGCAAATTCCGGCTTTCCATCCAGGGAGAAAATCCGGCATTCTTCAGGTCGTCATACAAACGATCTGCGGTTTCTTTGTCTTCTGGTGCGTGGTTGATGAATATTTTCATAACACCTGATATTGACGAATCGGTAAAAAATCAGAAATCCGTCATTCCGGCGAAAGCCGAAATACAGAACTACCTGAAATTAATTGATTATGTCAACTGCACGAGCCACCGGCCTGTCGCCCCTGCGAATTGCCCACAAACAGCGGGTATTTTATTTCTTGGGAGTTCCCTTATCATCTTTTCCTGCCTCCCTGTGATATAATCAGTTTTTCCAGAATGTCATAAGGCTGCGCGCCCGAGATGTTCTGATTCCCGCAAACAAAGGTCGGAACAGCCCGGATATTCAGTTTGCGGGACAAATCCCAGTCTGCATCCACCGCATTGGCGAAAGTCCGGTTTTCCAGAACCTTCAACGCTTCATTCCTGTCCAGCCCTGCGGATTCGGCCAAATCCAGCAGTACGGGAATTTTGGCGATATTTTTCCCCTCTGCAAAATACACATGAAAGGCCGCAGGGTGAAATGCGTCTCCCTTTCCCTGTGTTTCGGCCCATTTGCCCAGTTCCTGGGCTTTGCGGCTGTTATAGGTGTATATCCGGTCTCCAAAGGGCAGTCCTTCATCCTCTGCCACCTGTTTCAGGCGGGCCAGCATTTTGGGAATATCCACAAAACGGCCTGCAAAGAGTTCTTCCAGCGTTTGGCCTTCCTCCGGTGTTTCCGGGTGAAGGGGAAAGGCCCGCCATTGGATTTCAACATGATATTCCTTTTTCAGTCTTTCACAACGCCCGGTTATGAAATAGCACCAGGGTCAGATACAGTCGGAAAAAATCTGTAAAATCAATTTGCTGTTCATAAAGCCCTCCATATACGGATTAAGAAGGAAAAATGTTCCCCCTGATAAGAACCGGATCTGCTGTCCATGTGATCCAGCCCAACTGCTCCGGGCCGATTTCCTTTTGATCTTTGCGAATATCTCTCAGGCAGTGCTGAAGACCTTGCGCGTTTTCCCTGAAAAAATCCTCTGCAATTTCCTTCCTGAGCCATATGCCTTTTTCCAGAAACTCCGGCCCCATTTCCCGCACCAGCAGGTTGAAGAATTTCAGTGTGATCATGCCTTCGGCATCCTGCATCTCTTTTTTCCTGCTTTGATAGGTGATGGCGTTGCGGAACACAGCCAGTTTTCCGCCCGCGCGGAAGGTCGCACCCACCAGTCCGGGCATGGCCGCGGACAGCGCAAGGGTGTCTCCATTCTGAATCATGGCCTGATCCATATCATCCACAGGTTTGCCGTTGAGAAAAACAGTCTGGATACGGCCTGTGACATATTCGGGATTCATACCCAACTGCCCGCAAAGCAGAGAGCGGATGGATACTCCGATCCGGATTTTCAGCAGAATGCCCTGCTGGAAAAGCGGAAAAAACAGTGATATGTCCTCTCTGCGGATGGTGAAACTCAAAATTTCCTCTGCCATGTTTTCCAAAATCGCCTCCCTGCTTTATTGGAACAGAATTCTGAAAATTTCCTTCCTGTGACAGACAGTAACCGATTTTCACAAATAAATCAATACACCTGAAACACCTCCATCATCCCGTCTCTTTTTCCGGATTGAAAAAACCTGTGTTTCAATTGATTTTTATTTTCTTATGCTTTATATTTTTTGTTTTAAATACAACCATACTTCCAAAGGAGATATGAATTTATGGACATTGTCAAATCGTACTCGGCCCGCTGTTTTTTCTGGATTTTCTTTTTCATGACGCTGTTATGCCTGCTTCTGAACGGGGCCCTGTATGCTGCCCTGGATTATCTGGCCCTGAAACTGCCGGAAGTGCAGGGAATGGACATAACCCTCAATGATTTGAGGGCTCCGCTTGAAATCATCACGCAGTTTTACATCCCGGTCACGGCAGGCATATTCCTCATCACTGCCCTGCTCATGTGGCTCTGCTGCCGTCTTTCCCTTGCAGGACTTATGAAAAAACAGGGTCCGGCTCCCAAAGCAGAGGAAAAACCCAAAAAAAGCCCTGAAGCGGATCTGAAGGAAAGGGAAAGAAATGATCAGCGACTGTTTCTCCATCTCATTTCTGTACTCCAGCGGGAAGGGCGCCTGCTGGATTTCTTTTCGGAAAACCTGGAAGAATATGAGGACTCGGATATTGGGGCCGCGGTGCGGGATATTCATGAAAAATGCAAAAAATCCCTGGAAAAATACCTGACAGCAGACGCTGTTGTGGAAACACAGGAAGATGACACTGTGACAGTGGAACCGGGCTTTGATCCCAATGCGATCAAACTCACCGGCAACGTGGTGGGTGAACCGCCCTTCAAAGGCATTGTCCGGCATCGGGGATGGAAGGTGAAAAAACTGGAAATGCCTGTGCTTTCCGGCACAAAAGATGCGAAAATCATTGCTCCCGCGGAAGTGGAGATAGAGTAGGGTCAGGGAATTGGGAAACAGGGATCGGGGATTAGGGATGAAGGACTGACAATCAGAACACACTATCCGGAACCCTGTCCCCGGAATCTGCTGACAGACTGAAATTCAGTAAACATAAGGAGACACATCTTGTCCGATCCTGTTTATATCATTGGAATTGATCTGGGAACAACCAACAGTGTGGTGGCCTGTACAGAAGCCAAAATGGAAAAAGGCAGAAAGCCGGAAATCCGCGTGCTGGAGATTCCGCAGTTGACAGACGCGGGAACGGTTGAAAAAAGAAAGGTTCTTCCTTCCTTTATCCTGCTGCCCGGAAAGCACGATGTTCCCGAAGATGCGCTTGCTCTGCCCTGGAAACAGGGAAACACAATGGCTGTGGGTGAATTTGCCAGAGATCGCGGTTCTGAGATTCCCCACCGTCTGATCTCGTCTTCCAAGTCCTGGCTCTGTCACACCCTGACAGACCGGAACAAACCCATTCTTCCCTGGGAAGGCCCGGATGATGTGGAAAAACTCTCACCGGTCGAGGCATCTGCCATGATTCTGTCCCATATCCGGGATGCGTGGAATCATGTCATGGCTGCAGAGGATGAATCCCTGAAAATGGAAAATCAGGATGTGCTGCTCACGGTTCCTGCCTCCTTTGACGCGGTGGCCAGAGATTTGACAGTGAAAGCAGCGGAAAAAGCCGGGCTGAGCCATATCACCCTGCTGGAGGAGCCCCAGGCCGCGTTTTACGCGTGGATCGAATCCTCAGATGACAAATGGCGCGACAAAATCGGCAAAGGCGATCTGGTGCTGGTCTGCGATGTGGGCGGAGGCACATCCGATTTCAGCCTTATCAGTGTGGATGAGGAAGACGGGGATCTGAAACTGGAGCGGATTGCGGTCGGCGATCATCTGCTGGTGGGCGGCGACAATATGGATTTGGCTCTGGCCTACACGGTATCCAAACAGATTGATTCGGGAAAGAAAAAACCGGATGCATGGCAGATGCGCACTCTGTGGCACGCGTGCCGGAAGGCAAAGGAAACCCTGCTTTCAGATCCGGAAGCGGCTGAATACCCCATCACCATCCTGGGCCGGGGCAAAAGTCTGATCGGCGGAACCAAAAAGACAAAACTCGCGCGCAGCACGGTTGAAGATGTGATTGTGGAAGGTTTTTTCCCCAAATGTGAAATCTCTGCTGTGCCTGCATCTGTGCAGCGTACCGGCATTCAGGAAATCGGTCTGGCTTATGAATCTGATCCGGCCATCACCCGGCATCTGGCCCATTTTCTCAGCCGCCGGAAAGGCGAAGGGGACGCACCCATTCTGCCCACAGCCATCCTTTTCAACGGCGGGGTGATGAAGGCCGAATCCGTGCGGAAACGGGTCAGGGATGTGATTTCCTCATGGAACAGCCCGGAGACCCCGGCCGTGCGGGAAATTGAAACCACTGATTTCGATCTGACTGTGGCCAGAGGAGCGGCCTATTACGGCCTGGCCCGCCGCGGAACCGGCATCCGCATACGGGGCGGTCTCAGCAAAACCTATTATATCGGTGTGGCTGCATCTCTTCCTGCGGTTCCGGGTATGCCGGTTCCCATCAAGGCCCTGTGCGTGGCCCCGTTCGGCATGGAAGAGGGAACACAGGCTTCCGTTCCGAACCGGGAATTTGTATTGGTTGTGGGCGAGCCGGTCAAATTTGATTTTCTGGGATCATCGATCCGCCTGGATGACAGCATCGGAACCATTGTGGAGGAATGGGAAGAGGATATTGAGGAAATCACCACCATTGAAACCACTCTGGATGGGCAGATGGGGGCCGCGATACCTGTTGTTATGGAGGTAAAGATTACGGAAATCGGTACGCTGGAAATCTGGTGCGTGTCCAAAAACGACAGCACGCAGCGGTGGAAACTGGAATTCAATGTGCGGGAGCAGGAAGCCTGAGACTGGCGGCCGGGTCACGGAGACTTGAATCCGGCAATCCGGCACCAAATACCCAAAAATACAGAAACGAGGTGAAAGCATGAGAGATTTGATGACAAGACTGAAGGAAGGGCTGTCAACCGCTACGGAAACAGCAAAACGAAAAGTCACTGAAACCAAGCAGAAAATAGACAAAAGACTGAATCAGGACCTTTTTGAGGGTATTATTGCGGGCTGTGTGCTGATTATGAACACCAGCACTGCAAACAAAAGCGATCAGGATCGTGCCAATGAGGAACACAAACTGCTGATCAGTCTGGCGGAAAAGGGAATCACCAAATATTTTTCCCAGGAAGAGGTTACCGGAACCCTGGCAAAATACATGTCAATTTTTGAAAACGGACATTTTCTGGCAGGATACGGTTTCTGTGTGGCATCCATTGCAAGGGTGCAGAAAGAGGCGGATATGGCCATGCTGATTCGCTTTATGTATGACATCAGCGCAGCAGACGGCCATTCTGACCCGGAAGAACGGCAGACCATTGTGGATGCGGCCGGTTTTATGGGGTATCAGAAGTATGCAACGGTTGAACCCCAGTTGAGCGGTTATGTGCCTTTTAAAATGACGGATCAGCAGCGTCACATCAGCCCTGGGCCGCCTTCGGCAGCACCGATCCCCCCGACCGTTCCTCCGGCTCCTCCGGCAGGATCTTCGCCTGGTGCCCCGAAATCTTCGCAGAATGACGGAATGCCGGACTGGATGAGAAAATAGGAACGACAACCGCAGATACCGGAGCAGACACCGGTTTGCCCATCTTTCTCTTGCGAAAAAAAACAGGATGGGATAATAAGAGATATTCAGTATAACCGTTTATTCAGGGAGAAAGGGGGAAACTATGGTGACAGCAAGCTACTGGGCTGACGAGTATGTGGCCAAAAAAAAGGATGCAAAGGATGCCATCAACCTGATCCGGCCGGGCAAACGGGTGTTTATCGGCTCCTCCTGCGGAGAACCCCAGCATCTGGTGCGTACACTTTCGGAGCGATCCAGTCTCTTTACTGATCTGGAAATTGTGCGTCTCATGGCACTGGAACAGACACCGCTGATGCTCATTGCCAACAAAAACAAAGGACAGAATCTTAACATCCGTTCTTTTTATCTGGGATCGGCCAAGGCCAAAGGACTGGCGGAAAATCAAAGGTTTATCACACCCATGAATCTTTCAGCCATTCCCAGGCTTTTCAAAAGCATGCAGCTTCCCATTCATGTGGCCCTGATACAGGTGACACCACCCGATGATTTCGGATGGATGAGCCTGGGCGTTTCCGTGGATGTCACCCTGGCTGCCGCTCTTTCAGCGGATCTGGTCATTGCGCAGGAAAATCCGAAAATGCCCCGCATTCTGGGCCAGAGTTTCATTCATGTCAATGATGTGGATCTGATTGTCGAGCATGAGGAGGATCTGCTGAGCATTTCAGAACTTCCGGAAATTGAGGCCGCAAATACCATAGGCCGGCTTATCGCCCGGCTCATTGAGGACGGTTCCACCATACAGATTGGGCTGGGCGTCACTTCCCAGGCCACCATGCTGGCACTTTCAGATAAAAATGATCTGGGTGTCCATTCCCAGTATCTCACGGATGAGATGATGCATCTGGTTTCCAGAGGGGTAATCACCAACCGGAAAAAGGGATACAATGACGGAAAACTGGTGGCCAGCGCGGCCATCGGCACCCAGATGCTGTATGATTTTCTCCACGACAATCCCTCTGTGGATTTCAGGCCCTCGGATTATGTCAATGATCCCCGTGTTATCTCCCAGCACAACCGCATGGTTTCCATGAATGTGGCCATGTCCATGGACCTGACCGGACAGGTGACCGCGGATGCCCTCCAGCAGAACTATTTTACAGGTGTGACCGGTATCAATGACTTCATGCGCGGAGCTGCCATGTCCCAAAACGGAAAATCTTTCATCATGATGACTTCCACGACCCTGTCGGACAGGAAAAGCCGGATCGTGCCCAGACTTGATGATACGGCTGTGGTGGTTCCCAGAGGAGATGTGCAGTATGTGGTGACAGAATACGGAGTGGTGAACCTTTTCGGAAAAAGTCTTCAGGAACGCGCACTGGCCATGATCAGCATAGCCCATCCGGATTACCGGGAAGAACTCTTTTACCAGGCCAGGGAGATGGGTCTGCTGGAAAAGGAGCGCAGTCTTAAGGATTCCCTCCATGGGGTGTATCCCGCGCGGCTGGAAGAGGTGATTGAGATTGACGGCGAAGATGTTACCATCCGGCCATCCAAACCTGTGGATGAGCGGCGGATCCAGGAGCATTTCTACAATCTGGACAAAGATGACGTGGTCTCCCGCTTCTTTCATGAAAAGCATACGTTTATCCGTGATGATCTGGAAGATATGCTGCACGTTGACTATGTGAAGGATATGACCA
This sequence comes from uncultured Desulfobacterales bacterium, assembly GCA_964505535.1. Classification (GTDB taxonomy): domain Bacteria; phylum Desulfobacterota; class Desulfobacteria; order Desulfobacterales; family Desulfococcaceae; genus JAABRU01. Next base: position 9,006 of record CAZDIU010000049.1, read on the forward strand.
TTCTGGCAGTTGTGGGCGAGTTCGGTTTCGGCAGAGTGATCGCGATGGGTGAATATCTGCTGAATTCTCCCAGCAATATGGCAGAGGTGGCCTTCACCACAAACAAAAAATACCAGGGCAGGGGATTGGGCAAACTCATCATGCGGAAACTGGCCGAGGCAGCAAGGGAAAACGGAATCGCGGGATTTTTTGCCTACACCTCTCCGGGAAACAAAGGAATGATCAATCTTTTCAAGACACTTCCGTATAAGGTGAAAAGTGTGTTTGAGGATGACATGGTACTGCTCAAATGCCGGTTTGATGAACTGGCTTAATGATTTTATTTTGATTGGTTAACCGCAAAGGGAACCGGGAAGGCAGAACTGGTGCATGTCCTGCCGTTTCATAAGGTCAAAAATTTCCGCGGGGAAAATACGTTCTGAAAAATTCTGTCAGGAATGCCGCCCCCGGGCGGCAGACCTGACTGTGCATAAGGAGATGGACACTGATGGGTTTGCATAAAATTACCTTTGTACCGCATAACAAAACCATAGAGGTCAGGGAGGGGGAAAATCTTATCCGCGCAGCCATGGAAGCCGGGGTTCATATCAATGCATCCTGCGGCGGGGAAGGAGTATGCGGAAAATGCCGGGTGATTATTGAACAGGGACATGTGGAGGGCGGAGTTTCAGAACGTCTGAAAGACGAGGATCTGCAAAAGGGATACCGGCTGGCCTGCAAAGCTGCTGTCACAGGCGATGTCACTGTCAGAATTCCGGTGGAATCCGCTGTGGATGCCAGCGTCCTGAATCTGCAGGCCACACCCCGGAAAACTGCACGGATTCAGGAACCCAATCTGAACGAACTCAGGGAGCAGGGTTTTTTTTCGCCTCCCATTGTGAAGAAATATCTGGAACTTCCTGTACCTGATGCACAGGATCATCTGCCGGATGTGACCCGTCTGGTAAGTTTCCTCAAACTCACGCATGATGAACACCGGCTGGTGGTGGATCTGCCGGTAATCCGCAAAATTCCTGATACGCTCCGTGCACAGAATTTTCAGGTGACTGCCACCATGGCCCGTCCGGTGCATGAGGGAAGAAAGACCCATATCATCAATGTGCAGCCCGGAGACACCACACAGCGGAATTATGCGATTGCCGTGGATATTGGAACCACAACGGTCTATGGGCAGCTCATTGATCTCATATCCGGAAAGGTGCTCGCGGAAGCCGGGGATTTCAACGGACAGATCAGTTACGGGGAGGATGTCATTTCCCGTATCATGTTTGCGGAAAAAGGGGATGGGCTTGAAACCCTGCACCGTGTGGTCGTGGGAACCATCAATAAGATTATCAGCAGAATTGTGCGCAAAGCCGGGGTGGACAGAGATGACATTTCCACCATCACTCTGGCCGGAAACACCACCATGACCCAGCTTTTTCTCAAAGTCAACCCCCGCTACATCCGCCGTGCACCTTATGTGCCTGCCTCCACCATCTATCCGCCCATCCGGGCAGTGACTTTGGGACTGGATATGGCGGATCATGTCACGGCTCTTGTTTATCCCCAGATTTCCAGTTATGTGGGCGGCGACATTGTGGCCGGGGTCATGGGTTCGGGTCTGTACCGCACCGACAAACTGACTCTGTTCATGGACATTGGAACCAATGCGGAAATCGTGGTGGGCAACAAAGACTGGATGGCCTGCGCGGCCTGCTCCGCGGGGCCCGCGTTTGAAGGCGGGGGCATTGAATTCGGTATGCGTGCAGCAAAAGGGGCCATAGAAGATTTCTCCATTGATCCCATCACCTTTGAACCCATGAACATCACCATTGGCAATGTGCGGCCCAAAGGTGTCTGCGGCTCAGGTCTGATTATCATGGTGGCCGTGATGTTTGAAATGGGCGTGATTGACAACAGCGGAAAATTCAACCGCAACCTGAACACCCCGCGCATCCGGGAAAGAGACGGGGTATGGGAATATGTTCTGGCCTGGCAGGAGGATACCCAGATTGACCGGGATCTGGTGATCACGGAAATTGACATTGAAAACCTTATCCGTGCCAAAGGCGCGATCTACAGCGGATGCCAGACCCTGCTGGAAGAGGTGGGACTGAGCATAGGCGATCTGGATCAGATCTATCTGGGCGGCGGTTTCGGCAGTTATGTGGATCTGGAAAAAGCCATGGTCATTGGACTGCTGCCTGAAACCGATCCGTCCAAAATCATTTTCATCGGAAATTCCTCCCTGCTGGGCGCAAAGATGAGCTGTCTGACCAACCGCATCCGGCAGGATGTGGTGGAAGTTACCAAAAAAATGACCAATTTTGAATTGTCTGAAACCCCGTCCTATATGAACCATTATGTGGCTTCCCTGTTTCTGCCCCATACCAACCTGCATCAGTTCCCCAAACTGAAGGAACGCATGGACGCGCGGAGAAAAAGGGCAGTGTAAGGGCAGCCTGTGCTTCAGATCCCTGCGCGGATGCCGGATAACCTGCAAAAGCTGCGGAGTCCCAAATTTTCCGTTTGGGACTCCGGTTTCACTTCGGGATTCCGATCAGTGAAGTGTCCCCCCATATGCATTTCGGCGTAATTCAGAGGAATTTACTGTAGTTACTGCTTTTTTCATATAATTACAGCCACAGGGCATTGTCCCTGCAACATACCGAAAAATTCGTGAATGGGCACTTATACTGATTCCCCATCGGAAAGATACTTATAAGCAGGCAAAAAAAAGCTTTCATGTATTCAAACAACCGGATTTTTCAGAATAATCCGGTTTTTCTGAAAAAGTTCATGCCTGAAAAACTTATGTTTCAGATCAATGGCGAATCGGTATGAGATGGAAAAACTGATTGGTTGTCCTGCGCTTTGAGGTTTCACAGAATTTCTGCGCCGCGCAGACCGTCCTTTCCTTTGCCGGGAAAAATGAGAAATCCGTGAGCTTCAGTGCTGCATTTGACAAAATTGAAAGTGTTTTTGCTGATGTGGCTTTTTCATCCCTGGCATACCGGAATGAATCCGTCGAACCTGAACCGGAGGCGACAGATTCCAATTCAGAATCTGCTGCCCGTAAATCCTGATGCTCCGAATCCAAGAACAACGCATTCAACGATTCAGCCTGAACCGGGAGAAGCGGATTGCTATACGGAACCCCCATATGTTCCGAATCTGGAAATCGGCAATGTTTCACATCCGTTTTCTTGCCTTATGACGGATTTTGGGATGTGCCCGAAGATGCAAAAATCCGGACGCATTGTTCAGAAATAAACAATCAGCGAGGAATATACAGTAAATTCTTCAACATCCTGCGAAAAATCCCATTCTTCCAGCATATACTCTCTTACAGAATTTCCAAACCGGTACTGAAAGGCCAGATCAAAGGTGAAATGCTTTCTGTCTGAAATGCCTGTACCAATGGTGAAACCGAAAAAATCATCGGGACTGCCCGGCGCGGGGGCAGGGTCGTAAAATGCACCAAAGCAGAGGGGAAACACATACTCTGCGGTCTGAAATCCCAGATATTCTCCGCCCATCCGCACCTGAAGTGTGGGATCAATGTCAGATTCATCCGCGTGTTTTCCAGTGACAGGGGAAATTTTTTTCCCCTCCGCGGTTTTCAGGATAAAATCATCCCACCGGGTTTGGTACAAATCCATCGAAAGCGTGAAAATATCTGAAAAACGCCAGGCAAAACCAATGCCATAGGACAGGGGCATGTCAAGTGTCGCATTCCCGGTTTTTGTTTCGAATTCGGGTTCATCATAGGGCGGATGCGGATACTGTGTAAAGCTGTAAAAGGAATGGTTATAATCCAAATCTGCCGCAAAAGGCGTTTTGATTACGGCTCCTATGGTCAGGGGAGTATCAAATACATTTTTCCATAACAGACCGATACTGAAATTGTATCCGCTGAAATCATACTGATCATAAGTTCTGGACTCTTCAGCAAATTCTTCCTCTCCCAGTTTTCCCGATCCCCAGATGACAGTCTTCTGTTCCCAACTGTTTTTGCTAAGGTCGTCATTCCAGATGGTTACAGTGGCTCCCAAAGAAATTTTTTCTGTAATCTGAATACAGTAAGCCAGAGCGACAGCCGAGAGCATGCCTTCTGCCTGATGATCCGCGTTCATGTTTTCTTCTGCCTGCGTGAATGCAAAATTCCATTTCCGTGTGAAATCATACAAATGCTGGTAACTGACGGAAATGACCATGTTATGATCCCTGAAGGCAAAAGGATAGGCTGCACTGAGAAAATTCAGGTCCATATGGGAAACGGTTTCCTCTCCCCCGGATTCCGGATGCTGCCCGAAACTGTTTTCCTCAATCCGGTGAAACCCGGCTCCTGCAAGGGAAATTTCCGGTTTATCCAGCCATATGAGACCGCCCGGATTCCAGGACGCGGCAGTGGCATCATCCGCGATGGCAATAAACGCGCCGCCCATTCCCAATGCCCGTGCGCCGGAACCCACAGGATTGAAGGAAGAGGGAATTTCCAGCCTGTTCTCCTGTGCAAAGCCTGTGCCGGAGCTGATAAAAACAGACAGGAATACCAAAAGAATAAAACTATTTTGTTTCATTGAAAAACCTTTCTTCAACATTACCTTGTTATCACATACTGCCCCTCCCGGATCTGCTCCGGATTTCCCCTGCGGATCGCGGCATAGGATTTTTCCTTTTTTACCGAGTGGATGCGGGCTGTTCCCAGTTGGGGAAAATCCTCTTCAGGCTGCCGGGGATTTTTCTGAAAAACAATCAGATCCATGCCTTCTTTAATCAGCGTTTCCTCTCCCAAATCTGTGGCTATGATTTTTTCAGAACCGCGTTCAATCACTTTTCCCTCTGCCAAAGGCAGTGCGTATGCCAGTTTCAGATGAATTTTGCGCGCCAGTTCCCGCAAAATGTCCCTTTGTGTCAGCGGATCATCCTTTGTGTTTTCCGGTTCCCAAAACTCATCTGCTGTGACATCAGCAATGCGGCGGGGTTTGCCATTGTCATCCTGATTGAAATAAAGACTGACTTTTATTTCAATATATCCGGGCCATTTTCGGATACTGCCTTTCAGAGTGCAGTCCGGGGGACTGCCGGACACTTCTGCATGACCTACAGGCTGGAACCGCTTTTTTTCAAACATGACAGTATCCAGCAGTTCATGAAAACCCGTATCCAGAACAGGCTCTTCTGCAAATTTACTGATCAGCATCCGCAATCTGGAATTGTATTCCCGCACAGATGCTTCTTTTTTCATCATCCGGATTTCCCTGCGCGCCTCATTTCCGGCACCATCGCTTCCCCGGATAAGAATGCTGTTGGCCCCTTCTTTCAGGACATAAACAAAACTGAAACGGTTTTTCACTCCGCTCCTGAAACGGACATGCTCCCGGTTGAACCAGAGTTTCATCTCACTCTGCTGATTTTCATCATGGATATTTCCCTCAATGAGAATTTCATCCAGAAAGGTTTCATACGTCCTGTTCTCATTGAAATAATCCAGAGCAAGAACAGGCTGTGTGTGATCCGTTTGCATTGCAACAGATACAGGTTTCTGCTTCTGTCCAATCTTTTGCAGAAGAATTTTTTTCGCCAGATGTGTTCCCCTGTCAGCAATGAGAACAGGGCTGTCTGCGGATTCGGGAAAATCGGAAAACGCATACCCTGCTGCTGTGCGGTTTCCTGCCCTGTCTGTGACTGCAATATGCAGGGCATTTTCATCCTGACCTGCGTTCAGTTCCCTTTCCAGTTGTATTTCTTTTTCTCCGCTGTATCTGATTTCCTCTCCGTTGACGGCAATGTGCATGATACCGTAATTATCAAAAGCACTTATCCTGAAAGATACCAGAGTATGACTTTGTCCTTTGGAAACAGATAAATTTTCCATGGTGATGACCGGTCCGATGCGGTCAATATGGACAGTCACACTGGTTTGTGTTTTTTTGCCTGCCAGATCTTCGGCAAATACGGAAATCACATTTATGCCCGGCTGCACCGGTATGTTTGCGGAAAATCCGAGACTTGGAGCAGACAGTTCTGCAGGAATTTCCTGATCTCCGACACGGATGTGACGGACAAATCTGTCATCAGTCACATTTCCCCTTACAAGCACAGCCGAGGCATTGCTGATAAATTCCTGCTGAGGAGAGAAAATGGAGATTTCCGGCGGTCTGTGATCTGATTTCTGCTGTTCCATCAGGGATTTTCTTGCCTTATCCAGATAAACAGCCGCGCGCGTGCTTTTTTCATTTGCAAAAGAAAGTTCCAGTTGAGCGATTGCATCAGATAAACGTCCCTGATGAAACAGCACAATTCCCAGTTCCCGGTGCGGGAAATAACCGGCATCCTGCCCTGTTATATCCAGCCAGTGTCTGCCGTATGTGCGGGCTTTTTTCTGATCCTGATCCCGCCTGCCAATGGCTTCCCGCAAATCGGCTTCTGCCTGTTTCCAGAACTGGCCATGTGCAAAGGAAAGTCCCCGCTCGTAATAATGCCACCATTCGCCTTTGAAGGGAACATCTGTTGTTCCATATGGTTTCCCATTTTTTGTCAGGCTCTGATCCGGAAATTTCTGGCAGGAGCAGAATAAAAACAGGAAGAGAAAAAAGGGAATTGTTGTTTTAACTGCATAATTCATATTGTCTTTCCCATAATTATTACAAATAATCACTTCATTTTTTTTTCTGGATTCCGGCTTTCGCCGGAATGACGTTATTCATTCCTTTTCCCAAATCAGACGCAGCCCTGCATCACTGAATTTCTCATTCTGACTGTAGCGGAATCTCCGGGTGCAGGCATCATATGCTGAGGGACTGCTCCAGCTTCTTCCCCGTACCACTTTGTATTCACCGGCGCCGGAAGCAAAAGGATGAAACAGACTGTGACTGTCATATGCCCTGTCCTGAAAACCGTCCTCACACCATTCCAGCACGTTTCCCTTTATATCACATACGCGCAGAGCCTCTGAGCAGAATTTTCCCCCAGCCACTGTTTCATTTCCCTCAGTGCGGAATTTATCTTCATTGCCGGTTTTACAGACATATTCCCATTGGGCTTCAGTGGGAAGCCGGTATTTTCCTGTAATTTCAGAATTTTTGTTCAGTTTGCGTATAAATTCCTGTGCATTTTCCCAGCTTACGGATTCCACCGGGCAGTCTGCACCGCAGTCTGAAAAAAATGAGGGACTGTTCTGCATGATTTTTTCCCACTGTGCCTGCGTGACCTCGGTTTTACTCATGTAAAAGGCATTCAGGCAGACCGTATGCAGCGGCGTTTCATTTTCAAAGCATTCTTCTCCCCTGTCACATCCCATTTCAAAACATCCTGCCGGAATTCGGACAAATGACATGCCTGTGACCGGATCATTGATGATATCTTCTGTTGATTTGACAAACAGGAGTTGTATTTTCCAGAATAAAATTTTTGATTGAACAGCGATTGTATCTTTATGGAACAGCGCGAACAGAAAGGCAATAAGCAAAAACCCGATTCCCGCATATTTCCGTATTTCCGGCCGCAGAAATTCGGCAAAGGAGAAAGCGGATTTTCCGAAAATATGCCGGGTCAGGGCGTCCAGTTCATTTCCGTGAATTTTGACTATGGTTTTCTTTTCAAACAGTTTTTTTGCAGACAGTTTCCGAAACTGTGCCAAAGACAGCACCCGCACATTTGCGGATTCTGCCATCTGCAAATGTCTGTTTTCCAGATTGGCAAGAGGAACAATAAAAAGCCTGTCCTGTGGCTGTGAGACAAACGCCTGCAGTTTTTTATCAAAAATATTGCGAAAAACATGTTCCAGAAAAGGTTTGTCACTGACAATATGAACTACACCGGTACACCAGACATCGCATGTCAGTGTTTTCCAACGGGTGGAAATTCCCCGACCAATCAGGGACAGCAGATAAGCCAGTCCTTTGGAATCTCCCAGATAAGGAAAATTTTCATCCTTATGCTCATAAATTCGAAAATCGGTTTCAAAGGATTTGGGAGCCAGCATGGAGGCCGCATTCAGCAACTGGGAAAGAGAACCCATTTGCGAATCATCGGCTTCCTTCGCATCTCCGATTTCCGGATCACCGGGTTTGGCACTGGAATACCGGCCGCATCCGATAAAACAGTTGCGGCCATCAACATTTGGATAGACAAAGCGAATCATGTCAGGCTTCACTGACAACCGGTTTCATCATCAGAGACGTGGCCCAGCGATCTTTGGACGGATCAAAACCCAGTATGTCACCGGTAAGAATTTTGCCGCCTTCGTGTTCTGAGCCCAGCAGCACATCTGAAAGAACATCACTGGTAAGGGGATTGACAAAACGCAGCCAGAGTTCGCAGTTGGTGAGCAGACTGGCAGTCCAGGAAATCTGCATATAAGCCGGATTGTTTCCGTATGCCCCCTGCCAGGAACAGGAAATGTCAATGGTTCCGTCACGCATGACAAATTCATGGTGCTGCTCCGGAATATCTGCTGCTGTGACAGCGACCCCTGTCCACTGCGGTTCCCAGATCGGAGAAATCCACTGGACAAGGCGGATCATTTTTTCTCCCATCAGGGAAAACAGGGAACCGGCATGGCTTTTTTCCCTCTGTTCACTGTAATATCTGCCTATTCTGCCCCGCACATATTCCATTTCTGCCATGCGTTTTAACACACGGATTCTGGAAGAACTTCGGGCAGCATTTTCAATCCTCTGCCTTTCCCCTGGTTTCAGTCCGGATCTTCCGGTTTCCGTGGCTATTTTTTTCAAAATTTGTGCAATATCATCAGAGATAAGGCCGGAATCACAGGCAGCCTGTTTTTGCAAAGTTTCCATTTGTCTGTATAAGAAATTTTCCGTATTCATTGCATCCCCCTCTGTTTTCCGGATCTGTCCGGTATGCTGCCAAAAGGCATGAAGGAAGGTCTGCCATGAATCATAATTGGCAATGACCGCGTGCCGGGTTTCCGTGTTTTTCTGACAGAGAATGATTCCCATGAGGCATTCCAGCGGATCAAATTTCCGGAGTCCGGGATCATCCTGCTGTGCATTTTTGCTGTAATAATACTTCTGCAAATCCGCAGTGACATATACATACCAGTTGCTTCCTTTTGACACAGACAGGTTCTGCCTGACAAACCTGGGTCTGTTTTTGCGCTGCCTGGGATTCAGAGCCATGTGCATTTGGGCATAACTGCGCATGACATCCAGAGAAAAAGATATGCTCTCCCCGCAGATGAAAAAATCTTTTTCCTGCGGAGAAATGCCAATATCTTCCGGTTTTTCCGGGGGCGATACTGTTTCCTGCTTTTTATGCAGTCCCCGATCCCACAGCCCGGTTTCACACCATCCCTCAAGAAAAATTCTCCTGACCTCGCGCTTGTCAATTTCATGCACACACCAGGATCCGTTTTCATTTTTATAAGGAAAAGTCCGGATGGTTTCCCATCCTATGGGTTTGCTGCCTGAACCGTAAAGATCACTTTTCCGGTAAGCTCCAGTGCGAATCAGGCGGCACAGTTCTTCATAGAGCATCCATCCTGCTTCCGAATACAGCACCCGGTTTTCAAACACATAAAGCTGCTCGGCAATATCCTCCTGACGTGTTTTTTTCACATATTCCCGAAGTCTTTGCAGTTCCTCACACAAAAATTCCTCAGATTCCGTAATTTCCGCAGGCAGCCAGAATCTGCTGTCTGAATGCTCGTTATCCATATGCTCTCCTGCTGAATCTCTTTATAGCAAATTGTGAAACCTTCACTGGGCAGAAATGAAATCAGTCTGTGACCTGCACATTTCAGAAAAAATAAGGGGAAGGCAAATCCGTATCTGTGTATGTGTTCAGAATATCACGGAATCAGACAGGCAGGCAAGGAAAATTTTCCGGCAGAAAAAACCGATTTCAGAAAGATTTCAGAAAAAAAACAATTTTGCTGAAAATGTGCGGATAAAACATCCGGAACTGCTGACATCATCACTGGGCGGAACAGGCGCAATGATCTGCCGGTTTTCTGTTTTATCCAGACAGTCCGCAGTTCCGCTGCCATTGTCATCCCTGTCAGAGACATTGCATCCGCAGATGCCGGGATCAGCTTTATTGGGATCATCCGGGCAGCCGTCATTGCAGTCCGGAGTACCGTCTTTGTCCGTATCAGTATCTGCTTTTCCGCAGCCACATATACCCGGTTCTGTTTTCAAAGGATCATTGAGACATTGATCCTTGCAGTCAGGAATGCCATCATTGTCCGTATCTGTATCCGAAATTCCGCAGCCGCAAATGCCGGGTTCGGTTTTATCAGGATCATCCGGACAGCCATCCGTACAGTCCAAAACACCGTCTCCATCTCTGTCTGCATCATCAGCAACCGGAGGCGGCAGATCACATAAACCGTTTTCACCCGGCTCCGGGTTTCCGCATCCGCATTCTCCGGGTTCGGTTTTGTTTGGATCATTCGGACAGCCGTCCATACAGTCCAAAACACCGTCTCCATCTGTATCATCTTCAGATTTTCCGCACCCACAGATACCGGGCTCTGTTTTATTCGGATCATCCGGGCATTCATCCTTGCAGTCCGGGGCTCTGTCTCCATCCGAATCTGTATCTGCAATGCCACACCCACATACACCGGGATCAGTTTTATTGGGATCATCCGGACACTTGTCCACACAGTTCAAAAAGCCGTCTCCATCTGTATCGTCTTCAGATTTTCCGCAGTCACAAATTCCGGGTTCTGTCTTATTGAGATCATCCGGGCACTTGTCCGCACAGTCCAAAGAACCGTCCCCATCTGTATCTTTATCCGGAACCCCGCACCCACAGATACCGGGTTCTGTTTTATTGGGATCATCCGGGCACTTGTCCACCCAATCCCCACCGCCCAACACCGGCTGAAGAAAAATATCCAGAATTCTGGTTCCCCCTTCAGAAACAGTGATATTTTCAAAAATTCTGGAAATATAACCATCTGCTTCAACCGTAACTTTCATATTTTCATATGGTTCCTGCACAATACGGTAATGACCCGAAGGACGGGAAAGAGAGGAACTGCCAATGCTGGTAAAAATCCGGACATTGGAAACCGGCAGACCGGTAATCGCATCTGTGACAATGCCCTTGAGCCATCCGGGAAATACAGCTTTTTCTGTAAAAATTTCCAAATAATATTCAGCAGACTGTGCAGATGCTCCTGAATCCGGCCGGACACAGATATAATAAATTCCGTTTTCCGGACAGTGCCATATCATCGTACAGGATATATGCGGATTGTCATTCTTTCCGCTTTCACAAAGGATTGCCGGGTGGGATTTTTCAATCTCCCCTTTGCTGTTATAAAGTTCCGGAACATGGTTTGCATTTGTTCCCGGATTTGCCGTGCGTATCGTATAGATTTCCCCTTTGATGCCATAAAACTTCACCCAGTCCGCATCATTGGAAGAGTGCAGACTTCTGTGCTGCGGATTTGGCGCATCAACTGTAATGATTCCTGCCTGTGCCAGACTGTCATCCGGTTCATACACATCTTTTCCATCTGCCTGAAATACAGAAGATTTTTTTGCAGGAGAAATATTTCCCCCCTCATATCCGGCATAAACAGAAATCGGATATATGCCGAACCTGTTGAACCGGTCATAAATCCCTTCATATTTTCCCGGTTTTGTTTGCATCTCTGTCAGATCAATACGTTCCGTTGCCGGTTCCGGATCATCCGCATGGCAGGGCATGGAAATGACCGCCCATGCGTTGTCAATATGTTCAAAAGAACTGAGATCAGCGGAAATCGCGGCGGATGCCGTGCCATTCAAAACAGATTCGATCTGTATTTCATTGACAATGGGCATATTGTCTGCCAGCCGGATTCCATTTCCAATAACAAAATTCATTGCACGCTGCCCGTCCGTGCGTTCATTTCCCATGCCATTGCCATTGTCATCCAGCAGCGGAAGCCTGTCTTCCGGCAGTTGAGAAAGCAGTTGAATGCTTTGTTTTGCACCGGCAAATGCCCTGTACAGATTGTCTCCGCTGTAAATCTGTTTCCAGAAAAATGCAGAAAAGGAAATGTTCTGATCCGAAATCCGTTTCCCATCTGCGGAAGTGCCTGAAATCACAATCCGCTTTTTTCCTTCCAAAGGAATCAGTTCAGGCAGAAACATTCCCGCATAATCCGCATCATAAAGTACCACCACTTCACCGGAAATGCGGTTTTGCAACTCATTGAGCCAGATGTTCAGGCTTTGGGCTGAAAGAGTTTCAGAGGAACGGATTTGAAATCCCTTGTCTGAACCCTGTCCTGTGAGATAAATAATAAGATCAAGGGTGTTTTCTTCTGTGCAGTCTTTTATGGACTGGTGCAAACCAGCCAGAGACAAATTTCCCTTCACCGGAATGCCGCTGACAGTTTCCGGTGCAAAAATTTGGATGGCATCCTCTTCATATCCCTGAAATTTCAGCGCATGATACGCAGACTGCACACTGGCTGCGGAAAGTGTGTCACTGCTTACCAGAACTGCCCTGCGTTTTTTCACTGTGCTGCTGTTCATATCTTTTGAATCACTGGCATAGGTATTGCCAAGCCGGTCTCTGGCATAAGCGCATATGCTGTATCCTTTTTTTCCGTTCAGGCTGATAGTTGCCTGATATGTGCCTTCATTTTTGACAAACAGTTCCGCAGATGGCAGTTCCAGCACCGGAATATCTGATCCGGTCTGGGAATATTCCGGAGGAATCAGCACAGCCCAAACCCGTGCAATATCCTGCGGAGAGTCAATGCTCACGTCCACCAGAACACTCTCACCGGACAAATCAGGTGTCAGCGCAATTGCCAGTTTTGTTTCTTCCTGCGGAATGACAGACACAGAACCGATATACACGGGTTCGGCTGGTTTGTTTTCTGATTCATCTGAAAATGTCCCAAGTTTTTGCATCACCGGATTCTGGGTAAAGGAAAAAGCAGACAGGGCATCCGCTGTTTTGTCAAACGCAGTCTGCACATCCAGACCGTTAAAGAGATGTGTCCAGAAAAATGAGGAAAAGGATATACTGCCCTGATGGATGAAATGTGCATTTTCATTCACATCCGAAGCAGAAATGAGAATGCGGGACTGATTTCCTTCAAGTCCGCTGATAAAACTGCCCCCATTGCACGCGTCATAAATGACAATGACCTCTTTACTGTTACCTGTCTGAAAATCATTCAGCCATGTGTTCAAATCAGACGCGGACAGGGTTTCGGATTCACTCAGACGGAATTTGGCATCACCGCCGTGATCCACAAAATACAGCACAAGGCGATCCGCATCAGATTCCCGTATGGCTTTTTGCAAAGCCGCAGCAGAGGGATCAGCATCCGCATCATCTGTATCAGCGGAGAGATAATATATTGATTCTTTTTTAAATCCACGAAACCAATACAGGCAGTGGTAGGCATAATTGGCAGACAGGCGGGTGGCATCCCAGAGTCGGTTGCCCGGATACGGGCCGCCGCCCGCTATGATTATGGCTTTTTCAGTCCGTTCTTTTTCTGATTTTCTGAATATCTGAATTCTGTGATTGTCTGTATCTGCAACAAAAACATTTCCATCAGAATCAAATGCCAATGCACCGGGATAACTCATCTGACCCGGCATGTATCCGCTTTCACCCCATTGGGAAATGAATACTCCTTCTGATGTGAATTTCTGAATCCGGTGATTGCCGGAATCTGCCACATAAATGAAATCCTGCCCGTCAGCAGATGCCACTGCAATGCCCGAAGGCAGTTTAAAATCTTCCTGATCCCATTTATCAGCAAATGTGCCGTTTGCCAAAAATTTCTGTACGCTGCGATTGACCGCATCTGTGACATAAACAAATCCATTGCTGTCTGCTGTGATACCCAAAGGAGAAACAAATTCAGAGTCCCCGCTTCCGTGTGTTCCCCATTTGCAGATAAAATTTCCCTCTGCATCAAATTTCTGAACCCGACGGTTTCCCCATTCTGTCACATAAATATATCCTTCCTTATCTGTGGTGATTGCGTAAGGCAAATCAAACTGACCGTCCTGCTCTCCCTGTTTGCCCCATGCCTTGCCAATAAGCAAACCTTCCTGCGAAAATTTCTGTATGCGGTGGTTTTCCGTATCTGCAACATAGACAAAACCGGCTTTGTCCACTGTTATTCCATGGGGCGTGTCAAATTCCCTTTCTGCTTTTCCCTTCTGACCCCAATGTGTTTCCAGTCTTCCGCTGCGGCTGAATTTCTGAATCCTGTGGTTTTCCGTATCACATACAAATACAAAGTCATCAGGAGAAACTGCGATTCCTTCGGGTTTGTTGAAAAATCCGGGGTTGCCACTCACACCCCATCTGTCAGCAAACTGTCCCTCAGTGGTGAATTTCTGGATTCGCTGATTGTTCATGTCAGCCACATAAATGTGTCCGTCTTTTCCATAAGCCAGCCCACAGGGATAGTCGAGCATACCGTCCGGATTGCCTTTTCCGCCCCAGGAAAAAAGAAACTGACCGGTTGGAGAATACTTCTGAATCCGGCTGCTGAATTTATCTGTCACATACACATTTCCAACCATATCTGATGTAATTCCATGCGGATACTGT